>JAGAIH010000169.1 GCA_017626655.1 Clostridia bacterium
CCCTCCCCGAGGAGACTGCCCCTGCGGCTGATGCCGTGACCCCCGCCGCCTCCATCACCGCCGCCGACCTCATCCGAGGCGGGGCGCAGACCGATGCCGCTCCCTCCGCCGAGCCCTCCATCCCCCGCTCCCTCCTCACCCGCTCCGACAGCCTTCCCGCAGGCCTCCGCCGCCGTAGCATCGGGCTGTACGACTTCCCCGTCTCGGCGGGCGTCGGTGAGTTTCTGTCCGACGCCGACCGCGTGGAGGAGATCACCATCCCTGACGATCCCCGCACCGCCGAGGCCGACTACGCCCTCCGCATCAACGGCGACAGCATGGAGCCCAAGTACCGCTCAGGGGATATCCTCCTCATCCAGACCGCCGATACCGTGGAGGAAGGTGAGCTGGGCATCTTTGTTTTGGACGGTGCCGGCTACTTCAAGAAGTACGGCGGCGACCATCTCATCTCCCTGAACCCCAAGTACGCCCCCATCCCCCTCAAGGACTTCGAGGATGTGGCCTGCTGCGGACGCGTGGTGGGGAAGCTCAAGAAGAAATGATCCCCCTAAAAACCATCTTGGCATTCAAGACGGTTTTGCTTTGGAATTCTTTCGCTCAAGGTGAGAAATTCTCCCTGCTTACGGTGTCTATATAAGTGAAGGGCGTTCAACCGCCCGAAATGTCAGGAAAGGAAACCAAATCATGAAAAAGAAAGTCTACCCAATCGCTCTCAACAAACGCTTCATACTCGGAGCCGTCTACGCCATGTCGCTGGTGGGGGCGATGACCTCCCTCTGCGGACTCTGGAGCAATCTCTTTACCCACTTACAGTATTGGTTCGACCGTATGTACACAAACGGTATGCTCTACGGCTCCACCGAAACGCAGAAGCTGACCGCACTGCTCTGCCTCGTCGCCGCAATCGTGGGGCTGATCTGCCTCGGACTGATCCTGCTCCGCCTGCTGCGCCGCTGCGAGGAATACGAGGGTCTGGCGGTATGGGAGCGTGTGGCCGTCTTTTTGGGGATCGCCGTGCTGGCCGCGGTAGCCCTGTCGGTGTGGTCGGCTGTGCGGTATGAGAAATCCACGGGGGAATACGCTTACCTGATCGGCACCGACGACTACCTCCACGCCACCGAGCTTCGCAGTCTCGCCGCCTCGCTGGCTCTGTATCTGAGCATCCTTCTGGGCGTGGAGGGCTGGAGCCGCCGCCGTGCGGTTGCCGAGCAGATCAAGACTGCTGAGGATGACCTGAACCGCTGCCTCGATCCGTAAGCCCGCCATTGCTATCACATAGAAAAACCACCGTTTTCGCGGTGGTTTTTGTCTGTCACCTTACATCAGCCTTTTCACACAGCACAGTGCCTTCACCACACACCCCGCCACCAGAAGAGTAAAGACCCCTGCGGCGAAGTCGAAGTAGCGGATGGTGAAGCCCCCTTTTACCGACATGGTATCGGAGTTGGAGCCCTTGATCTGAGTTTGCCCCGTGGGATCGTCGTCCATGTCGGGGACGTGGCGCTTCTCCACGGTGTACTGCATGGACAGCGCGGGCTTGCGGAGACACTTCATCCATTGCCCCAGCCCGCAGGTCTTTTCGTTCTGCTCCATGAGGCAGAGCATATCGTCCGCCCCGTTGGTGGGCGTTGTTGCGGCGGTGTCCGTCTGGCTGTTGGCGGCGGCTTCGGCGTCGCCCGCGTTGGTTTGGTTGAATTTATCTTGATTCTGGTTTCCCATGAAATATACCCCCTGTTACGGTGTGTGAGGGTAGTATGCGGCGGATGACGCGGGTTTATGCAAGCGGGAATTTTTCAAAAAATGGTTTGCGGTGGGAATTCTTAAAACGAAATAGGATCTTATGCCTACTTTATGTATGCTTACCGAAGCAGGAGGACAGAGAGAACGACCGACGCCAGCAGATTCGTGACCGCCAAGGACAGTATGGGCGTCCATACGTTATCCGTTTTCTGATAAGACCAACACGCCAACAGATGAATGGGCAGCTGGACCAGGTAACCGCTCAGAACGAGCGGCGCGTCACCCCGCCAGAGGATATTGATGATGGGCGGGATCAGGGTGATTGAGGCCACGCACAGATAGGCCAGCCAGGGCTTTCGGTAGCATACCGGCGCGAAACCCAGGCAGTAGAACAAAACGCAGATACTGAAGGGGGTGAAGACCGACAGGACGATGGTGCCGAAGACAGGCTGGAGATCGATCAGGAACAGGGGCGTGTGGCTGACGAATGTTTCCACCATGGGAAGACATTCCAGCATAAATACGGTATCGAGTCCGAAAAGAGGCAGAGCGCTGATGAGCAGCAGCTCGGTTCCCACGATGAGACCCACGGTCAGCGCGACGTGCTTCAGATAATAACCCACGTCGGTGGTCACCATGAACCAGTCCTCCTTCAGGTAGTCGGCCATCAGCGCCAGCAGGATAACGCCGTTGAGTACGTGGTAGCCAATCTCCAGCCATACGCTGATCTCCCATTGCTCCCAGAGCCCGAGTCCCAGGAAGGGCATATACATGGGGATCAGGACGAAAACAAAGAGCCAGCAGGGGATCAGGGCGAAGATCTTGATCTTCTCGGGTTTACTGGTCATAGGGGGGAATAATTGGCTCATTTGGTCTGCTCCTTTCAAAGAAATACGGTCGAAGTGGCGGGACTCTGAACTCCGAACTCGCCTGCGGCGAGTTCATCAAGCCGCGCGAAGAAAGCGGAAACGAGAAAGTTGCTTGCGGCTTGAAGCGATTCCTTGTGACCAACCATATCGACCAACACAAAAGGGCGGGGATGAACCCCGCCCTTTTGTGTTGGTCGAAGTGGCGGGACTCGAACTCGCGGCCTCCAGTACCCGAAACTGGCGCGCTACCACCTGCGCTACACCTCGTAACCTATGTATTATAGCATAGAATCCCCGCTTTGTCAAGGGGATTTTTTGAAAAATTCCCCTTGGCGGCAAACGCGGCTTGGGAGTCGGAGATGGGTCAGGCTTACCGCACGCGAGTCAGGCAGTCCGAGGCGATCAGGTTCTCCCGGTTGCAGACCACCAGCACGCGGCTGCAGCCGTACTCCTGGCAGAGTGCGGACAGGTCGGTCATGTCCACACTGCCCGTGAGGTTGACCATACAGATGTCAAAGTGGCGGGCCAGGAAGGGGACCATGCTGTTGGCGAAGGAGTCGCGGGCCAAAAGCAGGCGGGGACGGGACTCGCCCTTCGCGGCGGCTTCCCTGTCGATGATGAAGAGGCAGTTGTGGGTGCCGTCCAGGAAGGCGCTGTATTTATCCTTCTCCGACAGGTACTTTTCGCTGATGAAGCCCGACTCGATGACCGTCTTGATATCCTCGCCGCTCCGCTCGAAGACGGTGTAGCGGCTGTCGTCGGGGGCTTCCCAGATCTCCAAAGTGTCGGGAGGGATGCTGGACAGCCCCGCGCGGGAGTGGGTGGTGCCGTAGAAGCCTTGGATCTCGCGGACCGTGAAGGCTTCGGCGGGAAGGATCTGATCCTCCATGTCCCAGGACTCCATTACGGCGGTATAGGCCGTGTAGGCGCCCTTGGTGGTCCAGTGGTGGTCGGTGCGGTAGTAGACGTACTCGCCCGCCTCGTGCATGTTGCGGAAGGTCTCCAACAGCTCCACGCTGTTGACCCCGGCGCCTCCCAGGGTATGGCGGATGGTCTCGTCCAGACCGTCGGTCAGCTCCGTGGGATAGCTGAAGTCGGTGGCGGTGACGTCGATGGTGCGGGGGGGAAGAAGGACGCAGAGGGGGATGCCTCGGTCAGACAGGGTCTTGTCCAGGGCGACCAGGGCGTCCAGGCCCCGCTGTACGTGGTCGGGGCTGTAGTAGTCGGTGTCCTCCAGCCGCTCGAAGCGGGAGAGGTAGGCGTCAAAGCGCCGCACCGCCAGCTGGCCGTTTTGGCCCACCAGCACCCCGTTGCTCTCCCCGCGTCCTACGCTCAGCTCGCCCAAGGCGTGGAGGTCCAGCCAGGTGCCGCGGAGGGGGAACTGATCCGAGTAGTAGGTGATGAGCTGAGAGGAAACCTTACCCTCCAGCCAACTGTCGGCGGAGAGGGCGGGGAAGGTTTGGAGAGGACGGTTCTCCTCGGGGGAGAAGTCGTTATCGGGCACGATCCAGAACGCCACCCCAAACCCGAAGATCAGGAGAAGGAACAGGACGGTGACCGTCATATTGATGGTTTTTTTCATACGGATCCTTTAGAAGATATAGTAGAGGAAGGGGCTGAAGGTGCCGCTGACCATGTAGGCCACGGCCAGGAGCAGAGCGACGGCGATCATGACGGGGCGCAGAACGGCCACGGCGGGGCGCTTGGCCTCCAGCTTGGCAAAGAGCTTCGCGGGCCAGGGGGTGGCGGCGATCACCGAAACGGCCAGGAGAGGCAGGGCGCGGAGCAGCTCGTAGCCCACCACGGGGGAGGCCGCTCCCACCGTACCGATGCCGAAGAGACCGCCGATGACGGCGAAGGCCTCGCTCAGGTCGGTGTGGTCGAAGATCATCCAGCCGATGCCAATGAGGAGAAGGGCCCAGATATGGCCCAAGGCGCGGGTGAGGGGGGTCTTTTCAAACCACTTGAGGAGGAAGAGCTTCTCCAGGGCCAGGATGATGAAGTAGAACACGCCCCACAGGATGAAATTCCAGGCCGCGCCGTGCCAGAAGCCCGTGAGGAACCACACCACCGCCATGTTGAGGATCTGGCGGGGGAGTCCCTTGCGGTTGCCGCCCAGGGGGATGTAGACGTACTCACGGAACCAGGAGGACAGGGAGATGTGCCACCGCCGCCAGAAGTCGGTGATGGAGGAGGCCAGGTAGGGGTAGTTGAAGTTTTCCAGGAACTCAAAGCCCAGCATCCGCCCCAGGCCGATGGCCATGTCGGAGTAGCCCGCGAAGTCGAAGTAGATGTGGAGGGTGTAGGTCAGCACCATGAGCCAGGCGGTCAGGGTGGTGGGCTCCACCGCGTAGGCCGTGCCCAGGTAGGCGTAGACGGCGGCCAGGGAGTCGCCCAGCAGGATCTTCTTGGCGAATCCCACCGTAAAGCGGCTGACGCCCGAGGAGAACTTGTCCACCGAATGGGTGCGGTGGATCAGCTGATCGTCCACGTCGCGGTAGCGGACGATGGGACCCGCGATGAGCTGGGGGAAGAGGGCTACGTAGGCACCGAAGGAGACGTAGCTCCGCTGGGTATCGGTGTTGCCCCGATAGAGGTCGATGGAGTAGGACATGATCTGGAAGGTGTAGAAGCTGATACCGATGGGCAGGGTCAGCCCCTCGATGGGAGAGATCACCTCCGCCAGCGGGGGGATCAGGGCCAGATTCTCCAAAAAGAAGTTGGTGTACTTGAAGAACAACAGCATTCCCAGGTTGAGGCAGACCGAGAGGATCAGCCAGAATTTCGCCTTTTTGGGGTTGCTCTCACGGTACTTGCCGATGGGGAAGCCCGTGAGGTAGGCCACCGTGACCGAGAAGAGCATCACCAGGATGTAGGTAGGCTCTCCGAAGCCGTAGAAGACCAGACTCAGAAGAAACAGCGCCAGGTTCCGCCCCTTCAGCGGCATGATGTAGTAGATCAGAAGGGAGAGGGGAAGGAACCCGAAGAGGAATATGGTGGAGGAAAAGACCATAGGGGAATCCTTTCATAAGGGAAAATTTGGGCTTATCGGTCTGTTTCGATTGGCACAAACACCTGTAGGGAGCGCCGCCCTCGTCGCTCCGCCACATAGAACATACCGATATGTTTCGGGTGTAAAGGCGAATCATATGTATCTGACAATAGATATGGGCAATTTTCAGGTGGCGGAGCGCCGAGGGCGTCGCTCCCTACAATGGGTCATTGGCAACCGAGCCATCGTGCCGAACAGTTCGATAAACCGCAATTTGAATTCAACTCTAAAACAAAG
>JAGAIH010000170.1 GCA_017626655.1 Clostridia bacterium
CCTTCCGCACCGAGACCGAGACCGACCTCTTCGGCGAGCAGGCCGTGCTTTGCGGCGGTGTCTGCGCCCTCATGCAGGCAGGCTACGAAACGCTGGTGGAGGCGGGCTACGATCCTCGAAACGCCTACTTTGAGTGCATCCACGAGATGAAGCTGATCGTTGACCTGATCTACCAAAGCGGATTCGCGGGCATGCGCTACTCTATCTCCAACACCGCCGAGTACGGCGACTACGTCACCGGCCCCAAGATCATCACCGAGGACACCAAGAAGGCTATGAAGAAGATCCTCTCCGACATCCAGGACGGTACCTTCGCCAAGGATTTCCTGCTGGATATGTCCTCCGCAGGAGCGCAGGTTCATTTCAACGCCATGAGAAAAAAGGCAAGCGAGCATCCCTCCGAGGTGGTCGGCGCGGATATCCGCAAGCTGTACAGCTGGAGCGACGAGGATAAGCTCATCAATAACTGAT
This sequence comes from Clostridia bacterium, assembly GCA_017626655.1. The sequence continues at coordinate 472 of JAGAIH010000170.1, forward strand.
AGGAGGTGGCATTATGCCGAAAGAAAATGTAGTTACGGGCGTGCACGCTGGTGTTCACAACGCCCCTCACCGCAGCTTATTTCACGCCCTGGGGCTGACCGAGGAGGAGCAGAGAAGACCGCTGATCGGCGTCGTCAGCTCCTACAACGAGATCGTGCCCGGCCACATGAATCTGGACAAGATCGTGGAGGCCGTCAAGATCGGTGTCGCCATGGCAGGGGGAACGCCCATTGTATTTCCCGCCATTGCCGTTTGCGACGGGATCGCCATGGGACACGTGGGCATGAAATACTCCCTCGTCACCCGGGATCTGATCGCTGACTCCACCGAGGCCATGGCCCTGGCCCACGGCTTTGACGGCCTGGTCATGGTGCCCAACTGCGACAAGAACGTGCCGGGCCTGCTCATGGCGGCGGCGCGGGTGAATATCCCCACCGTATTCGTCAGCGGCGGTCCCATGCTTGCAGGCAGAGTGGAAGGCCAAAAAACCAGCCTTTCCTCCATGTTCGAGGCGGTGGGCGCCTACAACGCGGGCAGGATCACCGACGAAAAGCTCTATGAGTACGAATGCAAGACCTGCCCCACCTGCGGCTCCTGCTCGGGTATGTATACCGCCAACTCCATGAACTGTCTGACCGAGGCGCTGGGTATGGGGCTTCGCGGGAACGGCACCATCCCCGCCGTCTATTCCGCCCGCATCGAGCTGGCCAAGCGCGCGGGCATGGCGGTGATGGAGCTGGTCCGCAGGAATATCTGCCCCCGCGATATCATGACCAAAGAAGCGCTTATGAACGCCCTGACCGTGGATATGGCCCTGGGTTGCTCCACCAACAGTATGCTCCATCTGCCCGCCATCGCCCACGAGTGCGGTGTAGAGCTGAATCTCGATATTGCCAATGAGATCAGCGCGGTCACGCCCAATCTCTGCCACCTGGCACCGGCAGGCCGTACCTACATGGAGGATCTGAACGAGGCGGGCGGTGTCTATGCGGTCATGAACGAGCTGACCAAGAAGGGTTTGCTCCACACAGACTGCATGACGGTCACGGGCAGGACCATTGGCGAGAACATTGCGGGCTGTATCAATCTGGATCCCGAGGTCATTCATCCCGTGGAAAATCCGTACAGCGAAACGGGCGGTATCGCGGTGCTCAAGGGCAATCTGGCCCCCGAGGGAAGCGTGGTCAAGCGTTCCGCCGTTCTCCCCGAGATGCTGGTGCATGAGGGACCCGCCAAGGTATTCGATTCCGAGGAAGAAGCGCAGGCGGCCATCAACGCGGGCAAGATCGTGGCGGGTGACGTAGTTGTGATCCGTTACGAAGGCCCCAAGGGCGGTCCCGGTATGCGGGAGATGCTGAATCCCACCTCCGCGATCATGGGCATGGGGCTGGGCAACAGCGTAGCCCTCATCACCGACGGACGCTTCAGCGGCGCTACCCGCGGCGCGTGCATCGGCCACGTCACCCCCGAGGCGGCGTCGGGCGGTATGATCGGCGTGGTGGAGGACGGCGATCTCATTCGCATCGACATCCCCGCAAACACCATTGAGTTGAAAGTGGACGCCGACGTTTTGGCCGAGCGCATGAAGAGCTTTGTCCCCAAGAAAAAAGAGCTGACCGGGTATCTGAAGCGTTATGCGGCCCTTGTTTCGGGCGGCGCTGCGGGGGCGATTCTGAACTGATATGAAGGAATTGAAGGATCGTCTCTACGCCCTCTGCATTTTCCGTGATCTTTTGGAGGATCCGGTGCTTCACGCCCTGTTTTCCTACGTCAAGCACCCCTCCGCCGCCGCTTACGCCGAATTCGTCTCGCTCCTGTATACCGCGAACGGAGGAGACCTGGGCGGGCACGTCAAGGAGATCTGTCTAAACAGCGAGAACCCGTTCGTGAAGCGGGTGGCATCAGGGAAGCCGATCCCCGCCTACATGCGGGAAGCGGCGGAATACGAGCTGGACACGCTACAGGCTATTTGCTCGTTGGATAAGAGCGCCCTGGCCCCGCTGTGCAAATACGCGGGCTTTCTGCCCGATTTTACCTCGACCGAGCTCGGGCTCAAGGAGCTCTATCTCCGCCGCGCCGAGAATATCGGTAAGTACGGCTACGGGATCTACGCCAAGCACAGGATGTTCTGCGTGGATGGGGATGGCGTCATTGTTCCCGTTCTCCATCCCGACCACACAGAGCTTGGCGACCTCGTGGACTACGAGCGTGAGCGGCAGACCGTCATAGACAACACGAAAGCCCTGCTTGCGGGTAAGCCCGCCGCCAACATCCTGCTCACGGGGGATGCCGGTACGGGCAAATCCTCCACCGTCAAGGCGGTGGCCAACGCTCTATGGGAGGAGGGACTTCGCCTGATCGAGGTGCGAAAGGATCAGCTTCGCAGTTTTCCCGGGATCCTGGATGAGCTTTCGGGCAATCCGTTGAAATTCGTGCTGTTCATTGACGATCTTTCGTTTTCCAAGGACGACGACAGCTTCAACGGACTCAAAGCGGTACTGGAAGGATCGGTCGCCGCGAGGTCCGCGAACGTAGTCATCTACGCCACGAGCAACCGCCGCCATCTCATCAAAGAGACCTTCTCCGACCGCGAGGGCGACGACGTACACCGCAACGATACCATGCAGGAGCTCGCATCTCTTTCGGAACGGTTCGGCATCCATATCACGTTCTCGAAGCCCAACAAGGAAACCTTCCTGCGTATCGTTCATCGCCTGGCGGAGGAAAACGGGATCGGCATACCCGAAAGCGAGCTGGATCTGTTGGCCGAGCGTTTCGCGCTGGAGCGGGGCGGTCGGTCGGCGAGGATCGCCAAGCAGCTTGTGGACGGGATTCTTTAGAGGTGAAAGAGGAACGCGCCGCCAGCATCCGCTGCTGAAATCAGAAGGCCCGGATCCTCGGGATCATTGGGTAAACAGATCCGGTGAGACTTTGTGGCGGACCAAAGCAGACGAACGCCGTCCCGACGGCAGGTACCAAAGAGAACTCCGCAAACCGTCAGCTCTTCATTGATCGCGGGATACATGGATACCCGGAGCATGATATTTCCTTCTTACAGCAGGGTGCCGGAGTCGATCTGAAGCCATGCCCAGCGCGCGTCGCCGCAACGTTCGGTGGACAAATGATAGGACTGATCATTGAGTGTCACGAAGGCGGTCTCACAATCGGAGGCAAAGGGGCCAAAGCGGATGCGGATGGACTCAGCGCGGCAATCACCCTTGACCGTGAGACTCATTGATTGGGTATTGACTGTGGGATATGCCGTTTCCATATCCATGGTCGCATTCGTATTGACGAGGGGGAAATCCTTGACCGAAACACTCCACCCCTTGGGAAGACGGGGCATGATTTTGACGGTATCCCCCATACGGGCGAGATACCCGTTACGATATGGAAGCACTTCATAGCCTCGGCTAACTGCACAAGGTTGCCCAGCTTACCCACCCGGGTGGCGGCGTCAAAATCCAGATGGAGATGGTGGAACAGGGGATCCTCATAGTCGAAGAACTTGGCGTACATGGGCCAGGTGCCGTACTTGTCCATGAGGCTGTCATCGTGGCTAAGGTAAAATTCGCGGGCCGTATCCATACGCCGATCCAAACCTTCCATCTTCATTCCCACACCTTCCGGGAGGTGGTATGCTATACCCAAGGTACCGGGACGGTGGTAATCGACGGGACTCTTGTTGGCTTTGAAACGGAAGATATTTTCTTCCTTCCGCCCGGCAGCGTTCATTCCGACCACGCCGACGACGGCTTCAAGAATATTCACTATGAATTTGAGGACATCTCCTTCCCTTACCACACCCGGATCAAAATCCGAGACACCGATGCGGGTGATTTCCTGTCCGTGATCACAAGACTCTACAATGAATACCAGCTGAAGCGCAAGAATTACGCGGAGATCGTAGACAGTCTTCACGACGTGCTTCTTCACTATCTCACAGCCTTTTCGGATCTTGTTCCCCATCATCCCTGTGTCGAATTTGCCATCAACCAGATCGTTACCAACTTTTCCGATCCGTTTTACGATCTCAACCAGATGATGGCCCACATCCATATGAACCCCGACTATTTCCGTAAGCTTTTCAAAAAAGGAAATGGGGGGTTCCCCCCTGAAGTATCTTACGCAGATCCGCGTTTCTCATGCGAAGCGGCTTTTGCGCCTTAGGCAACGGTCGCCATGTCGATTCGAGAAATCGCGTGGCTTTCGGGCTTTCGCGACAGCCTGTATTTCTCCCGTGTGTTTAAAAAGATTACCGGTGCCGCACCGCAGGATTGGGCATACATTCATTTTAATGAATCGTATCGGTCAGCCGTTTCATTCGCCGGATCGTTCCGTATTATGACCGTAGACCAATTCTCCGTAATTAAATATATTTTCGAAAAACAAGGATTTTTACCATCCTTCTTTTGCTATACACTATTTGCCCTTTTTCGGGGCTTTTTCTTTTTTTGGGGCTTATATCCGTCGGCTTACATAGAAAAGTGCTGAGCCATTCGCTTACTGAAAAGCTTTTGACTCAGCCCCTTTTGTGGCGGAGATGGGGGGATGACGGTTAGGTACACAACGCCCTATACTCCTTAAGATGGCTATATTATATCACAAAGATCCGCCCCTGCCAACCGTTTTGCGTCAAAGCCTCCGCAGCCGCCGCACTCTGCTCAAGGCTTCCCCCGCTGTGTATAGCACCGCGATCGCGCGGCAGGTGTCCGAGCCGTACTGATCGTCGTTGGCGGGGTCTCCGCTGAAGAGGCCCGGGAGCCGTCCGCCCTCTGTGCGGGGATCTCGGGGGCGGTTATCGAGTAGTCGTTGGGCAGGTCCACGGTGCCGTGGTAGTGGGGGCGTGGAGGATCCGGCCCTTGGAGATGCAGATCTTTTCATAGGACGCCTTTTGGCGGGGTGGTTTCCCGCTGTTCCATGGATTCTTTTCAGTGGAATGGAGGCCCCACGGCCGACGCAGACCATTTCGGCCTGCCGCACATTGATCCCATCAATGGAGGGAGACAGGATCCCCTTCCATTCGTTGCCCGTAAACATGGTCTCGCCCGCCTGATGGGCGGTGGTAACGGTATCGGGCAGGGTTACCGTTTTTGCCCCTCGCTACCGCTCCAGCCTCCAGACCGTCTGCATGATCACAGCCGGACGGTCCGCCCGCTCTTTGGCATAGAATACCGTAAGAATATCTCCATTAAGAAGTTCTACCGAGGCGGGATAGCCCAAGTCATGATGAACGCCATTGATATACAGATCGTGGTCCGTGTCCCAGGTGTGCCCGTTGTCGCGGCTGACCATGACCTTGATGCCGTAAGGAGGCTGGCGGTATCCGTAGGTGGAGATGAGCGTCCCGTCGGAAAGCTTCAGCAGATGGGGGGGAGAGCCGCCCTGATCGGCCAGGAGGGGCCGCGGAGCCGAGAAGGATCGCCCTCTGTCCGAGGATTCGGATTGGTAGACCGTGAAGAGGCCTTGCCCCTGCACGCGAATGTGTACCAGGATACGCCCGTCCTCCAGAACGATGGCATGGGGCTCGTGGCTTTCCAGGCCGGGAATGTCGGGGATCTCCCCCAGCAGCTCGCTTTGCCCATCAGGGGTAAGGCGATACGCCGCCAGATGACGGTCGGGGGAGCGGGGGGCACCGAAGTATCGGCCCACGTACAAAATGTCCCCTTCCGGTGTCAGCGTAGGCCCGTGAGGGGAGGTAACGGGACACCGCAGAACCTCCCCGAAGGTCTTACCGCCGTCGTGGCTGACGATGAAGGTAGACCCCAGATAGGCTTCCTCGGCCGACTCGCCGTCCAGCACGTCCAGATAGCCGCTGATGTAGGGATTGTCGCCGTCCTTTCGCTCGGCGGTCTCCCAGTAGCCCCGATTATAGGCGCGCTGAGCCTCCTTGGTGTTGTTGAAGCTGGTGACGAGCAGGCTACGGTCCCCGAAGGGGAGGATCCCCGCGTCGCGGTCATCCAGCGGTGTATCCATGATGACGGCAGGGCGGCTCCAGGAAGCGCCTTCATCATCGCTGACACACATGACCACCTTCCCGAAGGGGCAGATATGACGGTACCGAAATCCCGAAGCCACCATGGCTAACCGCCCGTCCTGCAAACGGGCCACCGAAGGCCACGCAAAATAACCGTTGGCAGGGTTGGTGGGGTTGGAGCAAATGACCTTGATCTCCTTTACGGTAATTTTCATGTGCGTATCTCCTTTCGGGATCATCCGATCAGCTCGTCGTAGCGGACCTTGGTAATTTTAGCGCTGTTCAGGCAGATCCCGGTCCCGTTGCTGTGATAGTAGGCGACCAGGAATCCGTCGGCGACCTCCAGGATGGCTGGGTAGCAGTAGCTCTCGCTTTGGTCATCCTCCAGGAGGTAACAGCTTGCGGTGAAGGCATGGAAGCCGCCGCCCCCTTTGGTTGCTTCCACGAAGGAAAGTCCCCCGTCGCGGCTGACCGCGCACACGTAGGGGGTGCGCTTGGGACTGCCCCATCCTTCCGCATTGGGGTGTAGGCAGGTGTATGAGAGGGGATTGAATACCGCCACCGTATAAGCTCCCGCCTCTCTGATCTGCATAGGCGAGTCGGGAGAGGTGAAGCACAGGCAGGGGGTGACGGGCCCCCACGTCTCGCCTCCGTCGGCGGAGAAGCACTGGTACTGATGGCCGTAGGCGGTCCTGCACCACATCCAGACCCGTCCGTCGGGGAGCTCGTACAGGCCGGGCTCCTGAAGCTGGGTGGGATCGTCCCGGAAGGGGGAGTAGACTGCCTCGGGGGACATGGTCCAGCTTTGGCCGTCATCGTCCGAGAAGCAGACCCGCAAGGACCCGGGGAGCAGTCCTCGATTGCCGGACTTGCCATGATAGGCCGCGGGGATCAGGAGGCGGCCGTTTTTCAGTCGGATGAGGCGGTCGTTGTTGACGACGTAGTATCCGTCCTCAGTCATGCAGGGGACCGGCTCACCAAAGGTCTTCCCCTCGTCCGCCGAGCGTACAAGATAGGGCATACAGAGCAGGTCGTCTCCCTTCATGGACTTGCGGAGATACAGAAGCCCCAGGTCGCCGTTTTGCATCCGCATCAGGCTGACCGACATGATGTTGAGGGCGTCGGTATCCTTCTCGATCAGGATTCCGCCGTCATACCAGGTCTCGCCCTCGTCGGAGGAATAGCAGGCCGCCACTCTGGCTGTGGCGTGGTCCTGCCAGCTATCACCGTAATACTGTGTGTAGGCGTACAGGATGCGCCCGTCCTTCAGACGGAGCAGAGATCCCTCCCCGTTGCGGGGATTTTTCTCGCCGGTGCTCAAAAAAAGCACTTTCTTGCCGATCTTTTTCATGATTACCTCCTGATAGGGGAGTCGGTACGTATGCCATACGTTTTGGAAGATCTCTATAAAGAGCCTCGCGTCTCGGACGGCTGTGTCAGATCGTCTGTTCTGATAATTTATTATACTGTAAATACCGTATTTTGTCAACAGGTAATGAGGCTTCTTCACTTGCTTGAAAGATCTGCTCACATAGAGAGTATACCGCGACCATCTTCAGATAAGAAGCGGAGATCCCAGTTTCGGCTTACGTAAAACCGTGGCCATCCCCCCATCCCACGGACGGAGGACAGCCACGGTCTCATACCCAAGCGACCGATCATTCTCGGTCATTCACATAGAGCGATCTGTCAACGCTCTTTTTCTTTTTCAGAGCCACCGCTCCCGCCGCCACGCCAAGGATGGCCGCGCAGGAGAGCATAGCCGACCCGCAGCCGCTCTTGGGCTTTTCGGCATCGGGTTCGGTTCCGCCGTTAGGGGTGGGCTCGGCGGGGGTATCGGTGTCGGACTTGGCTGTATCCGACACCACAGGCTCGGTGGGGGTATCGGTGTCTGGATCCGCAGGCTCGGTGGGAATGTCGGTATCCGACCCGTCAGGAGTATCGGGTTCCACGAGCCCGTCGGTATCCGGCTCGGCAGGGGTGGTCTCCTCCTCGGTATCCGGCTCGGTCTCGGGCTGGACCGTACGGGAAGCGATGACCTCCAACTCGGAGATCTGGGTGGTGTACCCCTTGGAGGCGGGAGTTTTGAAGTGCTTACGGATCAGCACGCGGACGAATCTTGCCTCAACCTCGTCAAAGGCGATCTCTCTGCCTTTGATGTTGGTGGAGGTATCTCCCGTGACGGTCTTGACGGTATTCCACTCCTCGCCGTCCTCGGAGACCTGGATATCATATTCCTCGGGGAAGAAACGGCCGTCGGAGCCGCGGGGATACAGGTTCACCCGATCAAAGACATGATCGGTCCCCAGATCCACCGCTACCCAGACCTCCTCGTCCACGGCCTTGTGATAATCCGAGGGCCAGGCCGTGAGCCAGTGGCCGCCGTTTGTAGGATGGGTCTTTTCCATGGCGTAGCCATCGGTCAGGAAGGCATAACCCAGGCCTTCGGCATCCGAGGTCCAGCCGATCTCGGATGCGAAGACCTTCTTGCCCAGCGCCACATTGTCCCCTTTTTCGTAGGCCACGGGAGCGTAATCGGTCTTACCCACGGCTACGCTTCCGTCATCCTCGTAAAAAGCCAGCTCGCAGATCTCCACCCCCGTATGGGAAGCACCCGTGAAGGTCAGACGGACAAAACGGGCGGCGGTCTTTTCCAGCTTGAACACGGGGACCTCCTCGGTGGGACGGGGGATATCCGTAAAGCGCGCCGCCTCACGGAAGGTCACGCCGTCATCCGATACCTCCACGCGGATACCAATGGGGAAGGAGGCGCCGCAAGCCACACCGTTTCCTGCGGGAGTCACGTCGAGACGGTCAAAGGTCTTGGCAGAGCCGAGATCGTAGGTCACGGAGGCCTCCGCGAGAGAGGTCCTCCAACCCATGGATGCGGGTCGGCTGACCGTTACGCCGTCGGTGAGCTTGCTGAAATACCAACCGTCTTGGCTATACGAATCATCCGCGTCGCAAGGGAGCTTCTCCGCCAGGAGATTCTTCCCTTCCGCGGCGGGTGCAGTCAGATCCATGCCCGCGGGCAGGGCGTACAGGGCAAAGTCTCCCGCTCCCAGGGTCAGGGTCAGCTTGCCGTCCTGCAACGCTACGACGGACTCGGGAGCGTTATTTTGGGTCTTATCCAACAGATACAGGGTATCCGTTCCCTGTACGGTAAAGGTCATGGTGCGGGGGGAATCCAGGTCCTTGTTGACCAGCATAACGTAGTTGCGGCCGCTGTCCCTGTCCTTCATCAAGGACAGGATGGCGTAGGCATCCCCTACGGGCTGAATGGCGAAATCAGCGGGGAGCTTTTCATAGGCTGAGGTAGCCGCGCTCTTTTGGCCGGTATGGTAGACCTCCATGGCATCCAGCTTCATGAGTCGGGGACCTACGTTGTGTACCTCAGCATGGATGCCCTTGGCCACCTCGTACAGCTCGGTGGGCTTGCCGTTCTTGTCCATGATAGCCTCGGTGTATACGGTATCATCATCGGGGCGGGAATCCGACACGAACCATGTGTAGTAGGAGATGTACTTCATGCCGTAGGCCAGACCAGCCGAGAAATGGTAGGTCAGATCTCCCTCGGTGGGACGGCGATAGCCGTTTACGTAGCCTACGCCCTGAATGTAGTAGCCCGTGTCCATATCCGTCTCCAGACCCACGCGGCGAATGGCCTCGAAATTGGAAAACAGAGCCACCTCGTCCACCGCGCGGCTGTTCCACAGGAAGGGATAATTGTCCATGGACAGGATGCTCTTGACGCGGGACGGCCCCAACAGCACCGCGTAGTCCCGCAGCACATCGGTATAGACAGCGTAGCCGGGATACACCCCGCCCGGGAGGAAGTTGATCATGGCCCCACCAGCGCTGTTTTCATTGATGATGGAGACCACACGGGCGTAGGGGTTGGGGGCGTAGGGCTCGTCCTTGACGTGGAAGCCGTCCAGCATGGGGTAGTTGCCGTACCGCTCCGCAAAGGAAAAGATCTGCTCGTCGGGAGCCTTGACCAGCGCGTTCTCCAGTTCTCCCGTCAAAATGGACACCCGCATACCCCGTTGTCCGTTTTCCCATGTCCACCGCAGAGCCTCCACCATCTTCTCCACGTCCTCGATGCCCGTATCATCGGTAGCATCCTTGGTGGCAAGGTTGTGGTGCTTGGTGATGACGTCCACCTCTGCCTCCCACAGGTAGCGGATCTGCTCCTCGGTGACGTAACGATCCGTCCACATGGGCACCGAGATGGTGATATTGTCGCGGCTCTTATCGTAGACCTTGACCGCTACAGACCGGGAGACACCGCTTGCGGTATCCGTGACCGTCACCGTAGTGTCGCCGTAGCTCACCGCGGTGATCTGTCCGTCAGGGTCGCAGGTCGCCACCGAATCATCGCTCGAAGAAAACCGGAACTCTCCCTCGCTCCTGTCCTTCATCACGGGTCTCAGGGTATCCTTTTCATACCGATCCATCCAGATCTCCTCCTTGTTCAACGTAAACAGATCGTCCGGATCCGTATATCGCTCCCCAAAGATCTCCAGCTCCGACAGGGAGATCACGTATCCCTTGGAGGCTTTTGCCGCAAAGGTCTTGGTTATACGCAACCGCACGAAGGCCGCCCGCGTCTCGGCAAACGCATGGATGCGCCCTTCCTTGGCAGTGCTCTTGTCCCCCGCGACTGAGAGCACCTCCTTCCACTCCCTGCCGTCTTCCGAGACCAATATCTGATAATCCTCAGGGAAGAAACGACCGTCGGAGCCGCGGGGGTAGAGGGCCGCTCCGTTCAGGATACAGGTACCGTCCAGCGCGAAATCAATATATACGTCCACCTCCGCGCTCGGCAGATAGCTGCTCTGCCACGAGGAGATACGGGTGCCCTCATGGATGAGCTTCTGCCCGTCGGTGAGGTACTTCATGCCGATCTGATCGACCTCATAGGTGAATCCCTCGTCGTTGGACTGTCCCACGAGCCCCGCCAAAAGGTTTGCCCGCTCCGCGGCTCCTGCGGGGAGAAGAGACAGTGCCGACATCATCGGCAGAAGCATGGCGCAGAGCAAAAGCACAGACAGCATTCGTTTCATCTTTCGATACCTTCCTTTCGCTGATCCTTGATTTTTCATTGGAAAGCTCCGTCGGTGTCTTGACCGATAGCACCTTCTATGGTATAATTATAGCAAAGACAGGCTTTCAATTGTTTGCGATTCCTGTCGGATCCACCGCGATAGTATGGCATTTCTGCTGTAAGGAGGCATCATGAAATACTGTCATTTCGCCTTTGACGAGCGTCCCGAGCATTGCAGCTACCACATCAACCGCCATCAGGACAGCTCGGTGTTTCCCTACTACGTCCCCTCCATGGGGATGGACGCCCAAGGTCCCCGCTACTTCACGGATCGCTGTGGCTTTGAAATGCTTTTCGTCTGCCTGACTCTGGAGGGAAGCGGCGCAGTCATGGCGGGAGAGGAGAGCCACATCCTTCTACCGGGGGACCTGATGGTACTGGACGGCTTCAAGCCTCACCGATATGAGAGCCGCTCGGAGCTGTGGCGGTTTTTATGGATTCACGTCAAGGGATACGGCGCGCGGGAGTTTTTCGGACGCATGGCTCCTTCGGGGCTCCTGTACCGACATATGCGAAACACCGCCCCCTTCCACGAGCTGTACGAAACGCTGGTCCCCTTGGTCGAGTCCCCCACCCCCGAAAATAATCTGAAGGCGTCCGAACAGCTTGGAGGCTTTCTACACCGTCTGGCCTATTACACCGTTGTCAAGGAGGAGCCTGCTCTGCCCGACGCGCTGGGACGGACTCTCACGTATATCCGCGAGCATCTGGAGGAGGATTTGACGGTAGACGGATTAGCCGCGCGGGAGAATTACAGCACCTCCTATTTCACCCATCTGTTTTCCGACCGCATGGGGATCTCCCCCTATCGATACGTGCTCCGTCAGCGCCTCCAAAGCGCGGCCTCCCTGCTTCTCTTCACCGAACGGCGGGTGGAGGACATCGCGCGGCAATACCGTTTTTCAGATGCGGGACAGTTCATCGGTCACTTCCGCCGCTATTTCGGTGTGACGCCTCTGCAATACCGCAAGGCTGCCCGGGCCGAGCAACGACGGGGGGAATAATACGTTTTTGATCGAAATGTGTAGGAGACCGTACTCATGGCAATGTCATGCTCCACGAAATGCAGAGCATGGGAGTCCCTGCGGCAAAAGCCGATACGCACATTGCCGTCCACGGAGGAGTTGACCTCGTCCGTACGGACGAGGGAGGATCATGGCACAAGTATGCTCCTTTTCAGCCGATCACAGTTATTGTAAAAACTCCCCCACCCTTGCGGGCGGGGGAGCGGCTCCCGTTGAAAGGAGTGGAGGATTTTCAGTCAGCCCTCCCCGTTCAGGGGAAACGGAGAGGGCTGCCTTGAATGGATAGGAAGGTGGAGATCAGTCCTTCGTCTTCAGTGCCGCAAAGGCGGAGGCGGCGGCCAGGACGGCCACAGCGCTCATGGCGATCGCCGAGCCACAGCCCTCCTTGGCGGGGTCTTCGGTGGCGGGCTCGTCGGTGGAGGCGTTGGTATCGTCGTCGGTATCGGCGGGGTCATCGCTCCCCGTACAGGCTACGGCTGTCCCCAGCATGAGTGCCGCGAGCAGGATCGCAAGGACGCGCTTGGTCGTGTTCTTGACGGTATACGTTCCTTTCTATTTTCGTCTGTATCGCTCATGTTTTTGGGGTCTTACTTGACTGCAAGGAAATCGCCCTTGTCCTCGATCTCAAGGAAAACGGGATGCTCCGACCCCGACGCGTTGGGGGAATGGAAGGTCAGGCAGAGCCTGTCTCCCGCGCGGAAGATCATACCGTGGCCGCCGTCGCTGGTGACCAGGGGATCCAGATGGGCAAACTCGGTTCCCAGCTGTCCATCCGCGAATTTCACGAGATACTCGGCGTATCGTCCCTCCACGAAGGAGGACCAGATCATGAACAGTTCCCCCGACGCCGAGCGGAACAGGAAGGGGCCGTCGGTAACAAAGTGGTCGCCCATGACGGCATCCACTCCCTCCACCGAGGAGGCGTTGAACAGGACGGTAGCCTCGCCGATGCCTTCGGTCAGATCCTCGTTCAGGCGGCGGTAGCAGATGGTACCGTCGAGGATCTGGGTATGCTCGTGGCAGAAGACGACGTAGGGATCGCCGTTGGGGGCCACGTACAGGGTGCCGTCCAGGCATTCCCATTCGGTGGGGGTCACCCCGCCCTTGCTGTGGGGGACGAAAGGCCCCAAAAGGCTCTCGGACCGCAGGATAAAGGTGGCGCGAAGCCCGCACTCGCGGGTAAAGGTGGCGAACATATAGTAGGCGCCGCGGTACTCGTGTACCTCAGGGGCCCAGTTGACACAGCGGTTCATGCCGTAGGCTTCGGAATCAAAGCAGGGGATGGGATCGCTCCAGGTCTCCAGGTCGGTAGAGGTATACACGTCAAAGCCGCCGGTTCCCTGACCGAAACAGGCGGCGCGGGTCCCGTACATATAGTAGATCCCGTCCTTGCATACGACGAAGGGGTCGCGGATGTTGATATCAGAGCATTTCATAGGAATTTTCCTCCATTTAACGGTATTCAATGCGGATAAGCAGGGCAGGGGCGGTCTTGTCGTCCGTGGCGAACAGGGTCTTCATATCCTCTGCCGTCAAGACAACGGTATCCCCCGACACGAAACAGGTGGTGCAGTCGGTCACCTCATCGCCGATGAGGCTCTGCACCAGGACTCTTGCGGGGGTCTCGGAAAGGCGCAAACGCATCTCGCAGTTCTCGCCGAACACACCGACCGTCGTCACCCCCTCGGGGATCTCGCAATACAGGGTGCACTCGGGATAGTGGTGATGGCCTTCGATCACGCGGGGGAACACGCCGACGCTGTAGGCACCGCCCGGATGGAGGGAGGCCGCCACGAAGGGCTTGACTTCTCCCTCCACGCGGACGGTATCAGCACCTACGTTGCGCGCGATCACGGCGGGGGCGCCTTGCGTGAGTTCTCTGCCGTCGGCACCGCCCCACCAGGAGTCACCCACTTGGTACAGGCGGTTATCGAACAGCACCTCGTCGCTGTAGGTCACCTTTCCTCCCGCGAACGGGGGAGCCAGTCTCTGCCAGCGCAGAGCCGCCGTGACCTCTTTCAGGCGGAAGCCACGGTCGTCTCCCGCTTCGTTGATGGCCTTTTGGCAGTAGTGGCTCCGCATGACACCGCAGGAGCAACCCAGCACGGCGTTTACATAGCATTCATCCTCGCCGTTGACGATGGCTCCCGACCACGCCAGGAGGGTTCCGACACGGTCTAAGGTCGTGGGGATACACAGGGCATTCAGCACGTCGTAGCTGCGGAACACGTCCGAGAAGGCCATGACCTCCCGGGCGAGCGCGGCCACGTATCCTTCTCCCTTGTAGCGCCCCTTGACGGCGGCGTCGGGATGGTCAAAGGCGTTGACAGGGCCCATACAGATCGCGTGCTCGATGATCAGGGCGGGGTACAGCTCACGGCCCAGCTCGGTCAGCATACGGCGGAAGTCGGGGTTCCCCGCGTGAACCCCCCAGTCCACCTTCCAGTAGGTGACCCCCGCCTCCAGGCTCCAGAGGATACGCTCGGTCCAGTAGGCTTTGTCGGCGTCACCAAGGGGGGCTGTGTAGTCCTCCGCCGCCCGATGGGCCGCGACCCAGATGCCCAGTCCCTTCCAGCCGAGGGCCTTGAGCTTTTCGTTGATGGTCTTCATGCGCCTAGCAGGGGTCTGACCCTTTACGGAGGGGAACCGCTCCTCGCTCATCATGAGGGAGCCGAATTTTGAGTAATGGCTGTCGGGATGGATCCCGTAGTCCACGTCCCAGCCGTCATCCATGAGGAAATACAGGTCACAGCGGACCTCGGGGTACTGGTGGGCGTAGCCGTTCTCACCGAAGACCAGCTCCTCGTTCAGCATGGTGCGGGCCAGGCGGGCGCCGTCCCCACCCTGGACCCTTCGTTGGGCTTCCTCGGGGGGGTATTTTTCCATGCAGTCGATCTTGGCGACGGTGTTCTGGGTGTGCCAGGAGCACCAGTAGGACAGGCTGTTCTCGTTTTTTGACGGTATCAGAGTCATAATTCTTCTCCTTATTTCGATTCGTATTTTTTGAGGGGAGCTTCCTTGCGTCAGTTCTTTTTCCGGTACTCCGTGGGATTCATCCCGACGATCTGCTTGAAGCTGCGGTTAAAACTGCTGAGGGAGGCGTATCCACACCGCAAGGAGACTTCAAGGATGCTCTCCCTCGTGTTTTTCAGCAGATAACAGGCGTGATTCATCTTCACCATCCGAGCATATTCGTGGTAGGGCATACCCGTATTCTCATGGAAGAAGCGGGAGAGATAGACCGAGCTGTATTCCAACTCCTTGGACAGATCTCCCAACGTACACGGAGTCTCCTTATGCTGCTCCACATACTCAAACATTTTGCCCAGCAGGATATGGCGATCCGCGTAATAGCTTTCCACGCTCGGATCCAGCTGATCGACGAACAGACTCATCAAGGAATACAAGGCCCCCTTGGTAAAGGCGATGTTCTCGTTTCCCTCTTTCTCCCACAGATGATGCTCAAAGAGGGCTTGGAAGGTTTTTATGCTATACGCGCTCACGTTGCGTAGAACCGGATCCTTATCATGTTGCCTTTCATACCTGATCATGGTGACCTCCCGTTTTTGGGAAAATGAGACCCACGTGCCGAGCTATGTCAATCATGCTCGCATTTTTCTCTTTATTATAGCACAGTTTTTTGATATTTTCTACCCTGTTTTTAACATATATTTTGAATTTTTTAACCCGATCGCCACAGTGAGCCCGATCCTCTCCCTTGGACAAAACGAACTATCCGGGGGACGGTGAAACGCGGTAGGAAGACAGGATCGGATCGGCCGTGGAAACGGGGCGGGCGGCGTCGGCAAACCGCCACGGATCGGAGAAAGCAAGAAGGCCCCAACACGAAGATGGGCTTTGCCATGTGTTCGTTTTGGGGCCTTTGTGGAGGAGATGGGGGAATGCCATTCATGTACACAACATTCTGTACTCCTTCAGATGGCAATATTATAGCATAAAAGGGATTTTATGTCAACAAAATTTTCCTCTCGTTACTCTAACGCAACAGATGCCTACCCTTGATTCCCGGTTAAGCGGTCGGGAGGATGGCTCGTGTTATTTACGCGATAGATAAAAAATCAATATTCAATTGTCAGTGGCCAAGTGCTGTTATGTGAAAGGTAAGGTTACAGCATCTTTTTCAGCCTATGGGCAACGCAAACGGCAACTCCCTGAATCTGAAGTTCTTCGGGATAGATGTCACCATAGCGTTCTTTGTCCTCGTTGCAGGAGCGAAGAAAGTATGCTCCCTTGTTATGGTTAAATCCGAGAACTTTAAGGTTATTGACACCTTGATCGAAAGCAACGACAATGTCACCGACCTCTGCGGCGTTCTGCTTGCGGATCATAACGTAATCGCCGGGATGAATACCTGCATCGATCATCGATTCGCCCTTTGCAATCAAAGCAAAGAACTCACCCTTACCAACCAAGGATTCGGGCATGCGAATGTACTCGATGACCTGTTCGTTTTCTTCCTGACCTTCTCCGCAGGCTACGTAACCAAGCACAGGCATGGCGTGAGCGACCTGCTCCATCTCCATGCGACGAGTGCTTACGGAACGGCGACCGTTGTACTCAAGCTCACCGTTCTCTTTCATAGCAGAAAGGTAACGATGCACGCTGGTAACGGCAATTCCTGTTCCGGCTGCGATGTCACGCACCGTGGGCGTTTCACCGTAGCTTCCGTAGTATTCGTTGATGAAATCAAGGATGATTTGCTTTTTCGAATCAGTAGTTCTACTCATAGCGCCTCCTCGGAACAAGTTGTTCCATTTGACATTATACTACATATTTTTCTTTTGTCAATAGGTTTGGAACAAAATGTTTCATTATTTTGCAAAATTTTTTAGTGTTACATAAAAATTAGCCCTCGCTCCATTTCGTAACGAGGGCTTTTCTATTAGTCGGCAATACCGTATTTGACTTTAATTCTATCCATCTTCTCCAGCATCGGTTCTGCGGCGATCATGAGGAAGATGACCGTGCCAAAGCCGTGGATGAGATCCATGGGGAGACCGGTTACGTAGCAGGCGAGGATGGTCTCCCATTTAAGTGTTTCGCTGGACATCATCATAGCGGCGGCGGGGTTCATAATGCCGCCATAGATAATGACTGCCGTGAATGCACCGAACACGGCAAGGGACGCTCTCGTGCGACGGAGCCATCCTTTTTTGAACAGCACGCCCGCAAGGAAGCCGATGATACCCATGGCGAACATCTGCCACGGTGTCCACGGTCCTTGGCCGAAGATCATGTTGGAGGTCAGCATCGTCATTGCTCCCACGAGAAAGCCTACCTCACCGCCAAAGGCAACGCCTGCGATAATGGTGAGTGCCAGCACCGGCTTGAACTGCGGAAGCATAAAAAACAGACCTCGTCCTGCGATACCGATGGCGCACAGCACGGCAATCGTTACAAGCTC
>JAGAIH010000003.1 GCA_017626655.1 Clostridia bacterium
AAGGGCAACTGCAAGGGTACCTGCCCCAAGTGCGAGCAGGAGGTGCGCCAGCTGGAGGCCGCCCTGGCCAAGCGGGAGGCCCTGGGCAAGACCGTGGCCGTGGTGGGCATCTCCGCCTCCATCGCTTTGTCGGTGACGGGCTGTGTCAACCCCTTCCCCCAGACCCAAGGAGATATGATTCTGGAGGGGGAGCCTATGCCCCCCGAGCTCACCGCCGAGGAGACCTATATCGCCGTGGACGGGGAGATGATCCCACCGCCCGAGACCGAGACGGTCTGCGACCTGCCCCTGGCGGGCGCGCCCGTGATGCAGGAGACCGAGGAGCCCCTCATGGGGGACGTGGCGATCGAGGGCGAGTTCATCGAGGAGACCGACGAGGAGACCACCGACGACACCTCTGAGGAGACCACCGAGCCCGAGATCGTGGATGTCATGGGCGAGCCTGCGGAGTGAGAGCATGAGCGGATCGGATCAGCCTACTTTCCCCCTGGCCTTCTGCGACCGCCTCCGCATGGCCACCGACGGCGCGGGGGTGACGGCTCTCGTGGGGGCCTTCGGGTGTCCCCTGCAATGCAAGCTCTGCATCAACCCCCAGACCTGGCACGAGCGAAAGGACGGTAAGCCCCCCTTTGAGCGGGTCACCCCCGCCGAGCTGGTTGATCGGGTCAAGATCGACAGCCTCTACTACCTGGCCACGGGGGGCGGTGTGACCTTCGGCGGCGGGGAGCCTCTGCTCCATACCGACTTCATCACCGCCTTCCGCGAGGTCTGCCACCCCGACTGGCGCATCTACGCCGAGTCCTGCCTGAACGTGCCCGAGGAGAACGTCCGCGCCGCCGCCGCGGTGGTGGATCATTTCTTCATTGATATCAAGGACATGAACCCCGCTATTTACAAAGCCTACACGGGGCGCGACAACACCCTTGTGAAGTCCAACCTCGCCCTGCTTTTGTCCCTGGTGGGAGCCGATCGGATCACCGTCCGCGTGCCCCATATCCCCGACTTCAATACCGACACCGACGTGGAGGCCTCGGTCGCTGAGCTGACGGCCATGGGGGTGACGGTTTTTGACGTGTTCGCCTACAAGATTCCGACCAAAAAGGTATAACATCCAAACGGACTGATACGGATTGTGTCAGTCCTTTTTTTACCCAAAAAAAGCTTTCTGAAACTGTTAAAAATGTAGAAAAGGACTCAACTGTATTGACAAAAGCCTTGAAAAATAGTACAATAAAAAGGTATATGTGTATCTCTCCGAGAGATGCGATTTTTGAAGGAAAGAGGTATCCCACTATGTCCACCCAAATCTCCGCTCACATCACCGAGGTCTACGAGAAGATCAAGGATAATATCGGTAAGGTCATCGTCGGTAAGTCCGATACCATTGATATGCTCATCGTCTCCCTGCTCTGCGGCGGCCACGTCCTGCTGGAGGACGTCCCCGGTACGGGTAAGACGGTGCTGATCAAGTCTCTGGCCGCTTCGGTGTCCTGCGAATATAAGCGTATCCAGTTCACCCCCGACCTCCTCCCCTCCGATATCACCGGCGTCAACTTCTTCAACATGAAGAAGTCCGAGTTCGAGTTCGTCCCCGGCCCCATCTTCGCCAACATCGTCCTGGCCGACGAGATCAACCGCGCCACCCCCAAGACCCAGTCGGGTCTTCTGGAGTGTATGGAGGAGATCCAGGCCACCATCGACGGCAAGACCTTCAAGCTGGCCCAGCCCTTCATGGTCATCGCTACCCAGAACCCCGTGGAGTCCATGGGTACCTTCCCCCTGCCCGAGGCACAGCTGGACCGCTTCCTCATGAAGGGCCGCATGGACTACCCCAACCACTCCGAGGGCATTGACATTCTGGCAAGATTCGATAAGTTCTCCCCCCTGGAGACCCTGAAGCCCGTGGTCACCGCCGAGGAGCTGGTGGCCGCCATCCAGGAGCTGCCCAAGGTCTACATCTGCCGCGAGATGATGGGCTACATCACCTCCATCGTGGAGAAGACCCGCTCCTATCCCAAGGTTCTGCTGGGTGTCTCTCCCCGAGGTGCCCTGTCCCTCATGAAGGCCGCCAAGGGCTACGCCGCCATCGCGGGCCGCAACTACGTTACCCCCGACGACGTCAAGCGCGCCGCTCACCCCGTCCTGGATCACCGTCTGACCCTGGAGAACGCCGCCCGTATCAAGAAGAATGCCGCCTACGAGATCATCGACGACATTCTGGGTATGGTCACGGTTCCCACCGAGGCTGTGTTCGAGGAGAGATAAGCCATGGCCACAACTATCGTACCTGTCCTTGCCCTGCTTGCGGGCGGATCGGTGGTCGGTACGGCGGCTGAGGGTATCATCAACGGTATCCTTAACTTCATCACCTCTCCCTATTTCACCGCCCTGATCGTGGTGATCGCGGTGCTGATCGTCCTGTGGATCCTGCTCAAGATCTACGGCTCCATGCGCGCCGCCCGGCTCAGCCGCATCATCTACGAGCGTCACTTCTCGGAGGAGGGCGTCTACGAGGGCGAGGAGGTGGAGCTGATCGAGACCATCCGCAATCCCGGCTTTTTCCCTCTGCTCGGTGTGGACGTGGAATCCTACTTCTTCAACGAGCTGGAGCTGGAGGAATATGAGCATGACGGCTCCAGCACCATGCAGTACTGCATATCCCGCTTCAATCTCTGGCCTTATATGCAGATCAAGCGCCACCACCGTATCACCGCTACCAAGAGAGGCCACTACAAGCTTCAGATCGCCACTATCTACGCCAAGAAGGGTCCCATTCCCATGGAGGCGCCCACCGAGCTGTACGTCTACCCCAAGGCCGTCCCCCTGGGGCTCCCCGCCATCGCCGTAGGCCGTATGCAGGGCGATTTCGTCTCCCAGAGGCCCCTGTTCATGGA
>JAGAIH010000171.1 GCA_017626655.1 Clostridia bacterium
GGCACGGCGGAGGGCGGTCACCGCGCGGTCGGTGAAGGCGTACACCGCGGCACTCGCGCGGGGGCTCATGCGTCATCCTCCCCCTCGGGCGGGGAAGCGGAGGCGGACTTGTCCCGTTCCGCTTTGGCGGCGGCGTCCAGCTCGGCGGCGAGTTTGTTCTGCCGCTCCTCGTAGTATCTCGCCGAACTCGCGTAAGCCTCCTCGGGGTCGGGGAAGAGGTTGCAGTAGGCGAAGGCCAGGCGGGGGTCGATCTTCTCACAGCCCAGCATGGTGGTGAGCACCTGGGACTTCATCTGGATGTTCTCGTAGTTGCGGCGGGTGAAGCGGATCTCGATATCCGAGAGCTTCAGGGGCTTGGCGGCCTTTAGAACACCCATCCCCCGCAGGATGCGGAGTGCCAGGGTCAGGGTACGCCGCTCCGACCGCTTGAAGACCATCTCGGTCTTCTTGGCTCTGGCCTCGGCATCCGACCATCCATCCCGCATGATGACCGCCGCGCCGGTATCGCTGGTGGAGGAGCCGCCGTTGCGGTTGGGCATCCCGCAGATGACCAGAGCGGTGTTGTACATGTAATCCACCAGGGTCTGGGTCTGGAGCTGGTTCAGCTCCTGCACGAGGTACTTGATATCCCCGTCGGGGGGGACCAGGATGGCGCCCTCGTCCTTCAGCCTCTTGTAGTCCGACTCGGAGATGTTGACCCCCTTGAACATCATGAGGGCCTGGACGAACTGCTCGATGCCGTCCATGCGGTTGGAGGCTACGGCATTCATGGCGTCCAGAATGGGCACCACGATCTCGAAGCCGCCCTGCCGCGCCCGCCCCGCGGGGTACTCGATGATGGGCACGTGCCCCAGGGCGTGGGGGACTGCCGAGACCAGCTTCAAGCCGCCCACGCTCCCGGTGGGAGAGGCGGTCGCTTCCATAGCCACCGACGGCGGGGGCGAACCGCTGCCCGAGCCGTCCTCCAGTTCGTAGTAGCCGTCGGCGGTGTAAACGCTGTAGACGGTCTTCTTCTGCCCGTCCTCCTCTCTGACGGCGTAGGTACAGCCCAGCAGAGGCTCCCGCTCCACGCGGTTGGAGTAGACCACGAAGGTGTCGGCCACGGGGAGGGTAAAGAGGTCGAAGGGGGACTCGGCCTCCTCGTCCTGCCCGAAGCGGGGATTGGGGAGGATCAAACGGTAAGCGGTGCCGCAGACCGTGAAGTCCTCGGCCAGCTCCTGATCCAGCGCCGACTTGCCCACGGCGTGCATACAGTCGTTGAGGGCGCGGATCCCACGGCTGATCCGACCGCCCCCGCGGGCCACGTATTGGACGGGCTCGCCCATGAGGTAGCCCACCTTGAAGCTGACGATCTCGGCGGCGCGGTTCTCCATCACGCGGTTGCAGATCTCGGGACGGACGTCCTTCACGCGTTTGAGAATGGGCTGGTCGCCGCGGTGGTAGCGATCCAGAAACACGATGTCGGCGCGGTTCTTCGCGTGGACCTTCAGGGCGGACTCCAGCACGCGGACCACGTTGGAGGCGTCCACGCGGGCTACCGATGAGGTGATCTCCTCGCGCCCGAAGAGGGGACGAGGGGATGGGGTATGGGACATGGGGCACCTCCTTTCCCGAAATGAATGATGAAGAATGAAGAATGAAAAATGAATCATTGCGGAAGAAACCCTACGGGTTTCAAGTTTTCTTTATTATAGCAGAAATACGAACACAACGGGGACCCATTTGGATGGGTAAAAGTCCGTTTTACTCGTCAGCACGGCCTCCGAAACACCTGATACCCCTCCGCCCGCTTTCTCGCCATACCCATGGCCATGGACAGGCTGTCGGGGGCGTCGTCGTGGGCGTTTTTGGCGTACATCTTGTAGCCGTAGACGTTGTCCATGAAGCGGCTGTAGGCCTTGTCCCGCTTGCCCTCCTCCAGAAAGATCATGGAGGCCTTGATGTCGGGGGCCTTGTCGAAGATGCGCTGGTACTTTGCCTCATTGGATGGCGCGGGCTTGGTGGTGAGGTTGAGCTTGATCCCCAGCCTCTGAAGCTCGGCCTCCACGCCGTCCTTGTAGCCCTCGGTGGACTTGTTGGCCTCGATCTGCATGGCCGCCACCCCCCACCGCCGGGCGGTTTTGGCGAGGAGGGGCTGGGTGACCTTCTTGTCCCCGTCGTCATAGACCACAGCGGGGACGTAGATATCCTCCCCGTACTGCACGCACACCGGCGCGGCTACGTAGTCCCCGCCGCCAAAGGCGGGATCCACCGCCATGAAGACACGGTCGGGCTCACGGTCCGGCAGGGTGCCGTTGAAGAAGCGGAAGTCCCCCGAGGAGAACAGGGAACCGTCCCGCTCGATGGGATCCCCCTGATACTGGGCGTTCCAGGAGGCCATATCGTCGTTGCGCTCAAAGGATGCCCGACGGCGGCGGTAGTAGTCGGTGGAGAAGCCCACTCCGTAGGCGTAGTGGAAGTTGCTCTCATCCCGCTCGTTGAGGGCGGGAAGATTCAGCACCGCCCGTCTCACCCCCGCAAAACGCTCGTCCTGCTCCAGAAGCCCCCGCCGCAGTCCCGCGGGGTCGATGAGTGACCAGCGGGTGCCACACCAGAGGATCTTGGCCCCCTCCTTGGCGCGGGGGAGGAGGTTGTTGTCCACCTTGCTCCACGCCGACATGAGGCGGTCCTTGTTGAGCGCCTCCTCGATGCCCCCGATGAGGTCGTCGGTGATGAGGAAGCCGTCGCAGTCGCAGGCACCGTTCAGGGTACCGTAGAGAGAGCGGCAGGTCAGGGTGGGGTATCTCCGTCGGCGGTCGATGTTGATGAACTCCTCGGCGGCGTTGGTCTGCACCACTTTGGCCTCGGGGAAGATCTCCCCCCACTTGTAGGTGTAGGGATCGTTGATGATCTCCAAAACACCCCCGTAAAAGGCGGAGGTGATGGTGTCGGAGTAGGCCGAGTAGAGATTGGAGCGCTCACCGTTCCGCCCCATGAGCCACGTGGCGGCAAAGAGCAGCAGGGTGGTCTTGCCCACGCGGGGGGGCATGGAGATGAAGCCCTCGTCCAGCTCGTCGTCGGCCAGCCGCTGGAGGATGTCCACCGCCCGATGCAGAACGGGGCGGCGGGGCTGGTAGAACCGCTCGGAGGGCTTGCGGTCGATCTCCAGGCAGAGCATATAGGCGTCCAGATCCGCCTCGGCATCGTAGAAGAGGGTGCGGCGGTAGAGGTCGTAGAATCCGCCGAGACTTGACGCGGGGGTGTCGGGATCCTCCATGGCGCGGGTCACGGCTCTTCGGACCTCTTTTGACAGGGCGTGATCCATGACCTCGCGGGCTACCGAAAACAGATCCTCATAGGGACGGCGGTCACGGGGATAGCGGGCAATGGCGCGGCGGATGGGGTCGATCAGATCTTGCATGGTACCTCCTGTAACAGAAAAAAACGGGGTGGCTTACGCTTGCGCGTCAGCGACCCCGTTTGGTCTTGTCCCCGCCCGTTCGCGGGGGTGTTATTTGGTTTGAGTGCTGTTGGCTGTCTCGGCCCCCTGCTTGCGGATGGCTTCCAGGATCAGACCAGCCAGGGTGTCCCGATCCCAGAGCTCCACGCCGGTCTCGTCGGCGAGGGTGCGGGCGGCTTCGGTGAAGTAGTTGTTGGTGATGACGGCGGCCAGATCCGCGTGATAGTGGGCCTTTCCCGCGTAGACCTCCTGCACCGCCTTCACGCCTACGGGACTTGTGTAGAGCTTGCATTGGATGGCGATCTTGACCGCGCCGTCGTAGGCGATCACGTCCACGCCGTAGTCACCGCTCCCTTGGGTGACGGTGATATTGGTAAATCCCATGGCGGGCAGGAGACGGGCCACGTAGTGCTCGAAGGCGTGGCCGTCGAG
Source organism: Clostridia bacterium (assembly GCA_017626655.1). The sequence goes on from JAGAIH010000171.1 coordinate 3,872, forward strand.
GGAGTCTGCTTTTTGCAGCTCGGCGGAGACGGAGGCGGACAGGCGCGGTTTCGGAGAAGCCCCCTTGAATCCGTTGGAAAGAAGCACGACCGCCACAACAAACAGACTTCCGTCACAGAACAAGAAGAACAAAGCCATATCGGGCGCGAACAGCAAAAGCGGGAGGAGGATCACCCCGATCCCAAGAGAGACCAGAAGGAGGATCAAGCCGATACGACCTTCGCGCTGACGGCTTTCCCGCAATATCTGCTCCGCCTTTTCTTTTTGCGAGACGGGCAAGGATCCGTCCGGATCGGGCGGAGCGGTCTCCTCTCTATCACGAGGAGCCACGGACGGCGCGACCGTTTCGGTTGGTTCGGTCTCCGAAATGCTTTCGGTTTCTTCGCTGTCCTCGGACGCCTCTGCCTCATCCTGATCGGTCTCAAGCTCGACCAAGGAGATCTCGCCGCCGATAATGGCCAAGCACTTTTCGTTCTCAAGGGAATCCACGTCAAAGTCGGGGAGAAAGCGCCGTACCGCATCCTCGTCGGCACCCTCCATGAACAGGAAATCGGCAAAGTGGGATCCCATTTCCAACTCCTCGTCGGAATAAAACGAGAACGCGACCACGTGAATATTGGTCTGCCGTGCCCTCAAAAGGATGCGACGCAGGTCATTTTTCCGCTTTTCCTCGTCATATTCCATGACCTCCATTAGGTCGTCAATGATGACGTATCGGTGAGGCTCGGAGCAGGTACGCTCTCCCGCCTCGGCCATTCTCTGAAGCCGTTCGTTTGCCAGCGCGGCGGTATCGGCCAGTACGCGGGTGATGAGAGTCTTTCCGTCGGCAAACTCTGAAAGACCCGAAACACCGCGGAAACGGTCGAGGCTGTCGGCGGTGTCCAGAATCACCAGCTCGGCGGAATTGCGGACGATCTCGCTTACCAAGCCATTTGCCAGAACCTCACGACTGTCGCATACGATACCGTGGATGAGGAGGGAAGGGGAGAGGATCATGCGGGGCAAGAGCGGAAGTAAGGCGTTCATGCGTTGTCTCCCTTCTCATACTCCGCCACCCGTCGATAAAAGGTATTCGGCTTCAAGCCCAGATGCTCCATAGCCGCGCGGGCGGTGATCTGTCCCGACTTCCAGAGCCGATACTCCTGCTCAAACCGCTCCATGTCCACACTGATGGGGACTCTGCCCTTATACTCCCCCCGTTCCTTGCGGAGCTCAATACCCTCCTGCTGACGCTCGCGGATATAGTCGCGTTCCAGCTGACTGATGGCACCAAGAATGGTAAGCATTGCTTTTCCGGCGGGGGTATTGGTGTCGATGGCCTCCTTTTGGGAAAGGAAGTCCACGCCCTTCTCGCGAAGCTCGTCAGTGATCGCCAGCAAGTCCTTCGTGTTGCGTGCCAGACGGCTGAAGGACTCAACAATGACGGTATCGCCTTCACGGACGAATTCCATCATAGCCTTCAAGCGAGGTCTGTCCATGGTCGCGCCGCTCATGATGTCCACAAATATCTTTTCAACGCCCAGTCGCTCCATAAGGACCTCCTGCCGCTCAGGATTCTGGGTCTTACTGCTGATTCTTACGTATCCTACCTTCATATCGGGTACCTCGCTTCATGTGTTTATTTCATAATAACATACTTTTCGCAATATGTCAATAGGTTTGGGAAAAATATTTCATTGTTTCAGAAATAACCTTTTTGTTTTACGCGAGTGGTGGGAGCACCTACCTCCCCACCGCCAAAAAACCTATATCCCCCATGGGGTGGGTGTTTCACATGGGTATACTTCAATGACAAAGGTGTGCCCCGCCGGTTCTGTGTGTCGCAAGGGTCGAAAAATAATAATGAAATGTTGCAATAATATTTGAAAACCCTATTGACATATTGAGACAAATGTGCTATAATATGTATGTAAGGCAAAGGAGCCCACAAAGCCCCCGATAAGAAAGGAAGTGAGGAAATGAACGAGGGTATGACCAACCAACAGTTGAACACCCTGCTCGAAACGCTGGCCAAGCTGATAGAGAGCACGGCGAAGACGCCCGAAGAGGCCGCGGCCATCGTCAGAGAAGCCAAGACCGACGCCCAGACCAAGACAGGGTAAACAAAAAAAGTGAGTGACCCAGCCGACCAAGCAAAAATCACTCACACACCCCAAAGAGGTGAGCAGGGAGCCTTGCCCCTGCCACCTCCAATTATAGCACAGCAAGGCGAAAAAGTCAATACATTTTGGAGGATTTTTTTATGACCGTAAAGGAAGCCGTGAAGGTTCTGCATACCGCCAAGATCCAAATATCCTTTGGTGAGCAGATCTTCCCCCTCGATACCAAAGACCAGCTGCTGCTCAATGCGTTCGGCGATTTCGTGATCTACAGAATCTCCGCGCTGGACAGTAACGTGGTAGACCTTGAAATAGCCATCGCGCCGCTGAAGGAGCATCACCATGAATGAGATGCAGATATTCACCCACGAGGAATTCGGCTCGGTACGTACCGTAGACGTAGACGGACAAGTGTGGTGGGTGTTGGTGGATGTGTGCGGGGCGTTGGGACTTGCGAATCCCAGAGTTGTCGCGGATAGCCTTGAAGAGGATGAACGACGTAAGTTAAACTTACGCCAAGGTGATACATGGATCATCAACGAGCCGGGACTGTACTCCCTCATTCTACGCTCCCGCAAGCCCGAAGCCAAAGCCTTCAAGCGTTGGGTCACCCACGACGTGCTCCCCTCCATCCGCTCCAAAGGCTCCTACGCCTCCCCTGAGATCACGACGAGCGATTACCTCGCCGCCGCCCGTACCGTTGCCCAATGTCAGAAGGGCCGTTTGAAAATGGTTCTGGAGCTGCTGCGAAGAGCAGGGATCGACATAGCCGTGCAAGCGGAGCCGCAACCGCTTCAGGACTACAGCGATCCTGTGCTGGAATGGCTGGATCAAGAGGAGTATACCATTGACGAGATCTGTGCGGTCACAACGGATATTCTGGAGAAACGTTTCCGAGAGTGGTGTGACGAAAATGGTATTATCCACGATCACATCAATAAGGTGGAGATCAACCGCGGTATACGTTCAAGGTATCCCGTAGTCAACACGACCGCTCGGCGGGACGCGATCTGGAATACCACGGGTTATTCCAGAAAGTTTCGCCCCATCAAGGGAAATACAACGCAACGGAAAGGAAGTGACCGCCCATGACCACCTACCAAACTCCCGCAGGCCCCGCCCCCAACCTCTGTCTCCAGATGCTCCGTGAAGCCCATATCCTCGTAGCTGGCACCACCGGCGCGGGAAAGTCCACCCTCATCAACGCCTTCATCTACACCGCCCTGTACCGTACCCCCGACGAGCTGCGGCTGGTCCTCATCGACCCCAAGCGGGTGGAGCTGGCTCGTTGGCGCGGTCTGCCCCACACCCTCGCCTACGCCGACGAGGGGCGGGGGATCGCCGAGACCCTGGACAGGTGCGTGGCCCTCATGGAGTGCCGCTACC
>JAGAIH010000172.1 GCA_017626655.1 Clostridia bacterium
GGGGGACCGCGAAGCGGTGGATGAGACCGAGCAAGCTCGGCGAGCATTTGTAACCCAACTTATTGGGGGTACAGTTACGTTCCTACAACCATACGGATAAAAACTGCAAAATGGTTGATACAACTATATTTTTGAAGCATTAAACATCCAAAAAGTGGTAGGAGAGTTAGTGTCTCACCCGGAAAGCTGATCTACAAGTGTTCTCCTCATCCACCGCTTCGCGGTCCCCCTTCCCCGCTGGGGAAGGCAGAGAGCGATAAACCCCAATTTGAAAAACGCAGACTCGTTACAGATTCTACGCCAAAACGCGCGTCGCGCGTGACGCGAGAGAAGGCTACTGCTCGCAAACCCCGCAGGATCCCCTCATACGGCAATACTTGCAGGCATCGTCCGAGGGCGTCCGCCCCGCTCCGCCGTCATACATGGCGGCGGCGGTATCCTTGATGGCCTTGTGGAGAATGGTCTCCAGATCGGCCATGAATTGGGGTGAGCAAAGACCCTTGCCCGTGTATTCTCCGTCCTTGTTGCGCTTGACGGAGGGTAGAAAGTTGTAGTCCTCACCGGGGTTGGCGGCGTCCAGCACCTCGGTGTCCCCCAGGACGATGCCGGTACGGCAGGGAAGCAGGGTCCCCATGCGGTCGGATTCGTCGGGACTCATGTAGACCGCCGAGGCGGGAAGGACCTGCTTCGGCAAATTCCCCGCGGCGTCCGCGAACAGGGCGCGGTTTTCGGGGGAGCAGAGGGTAAAGAGGTAGAGGAGCAGCTGAATATTCATGTCCTCGGTGACCGACTTCACTGAAAAATCGTGGCGGGAGGACTTGTAGTCGATGACGCGGACGTACACCGTCTCCCCATCCTGAGCGCGGTAGAGATCCACGCGGTCGATGCGGCCTCCCAAAAGGAGCTTGATGGCCTCGTTTTCGGTGTGATGGGGGGTGGGCAGAGGGGACAGACCGTCGTCCTCGGCCTCCAGGGACAGGATCATGGGGCGGGGATCGCCGGGCCTTCTCCCGTGGGTGTCCCATTCCAGCCCTGCCACGCGGAAGGAGGACAGGTACAGCTCCTCCTGGATGCTGTGAATCAGCATGAGCGCCACCTGGCGCAGGCGGTCAAAGAGGTGGAGCAGACGGCCGTTTTGGGAAATATCCCCGCAGAGGTCGTGGATGTAAGCCGAGATCACGGCGTCGGCGGTCTCGGTGACCTCCCCGTCGGTCATGGGACGGATGCGGTTCTCCTCGTCCAGGGCCAGGCGCAGGTACTGCTCCATGACGTGGTGGATGAAGTTACCCGCCCCGAGATTGTCGAACCTGGCCTCCATCTTCTCCCGCAGACGGAGAACGTGGGAGCCGTAGTAGCTATAGGGACAGCGGGCGTAGGTCTGGAGACGGCTCTGGGAGAGCCAGATCTCCTCCCCCAGGAGCCGTCTGGCGGTGGGCCTTGAGACACGGTCGTCGGTGGGGGTACGGTAGCGGAGGGCGGCATCACCATCAAGGAGGGCCGAGGAGAAGGACTCCACCGCAAGGTCGGGGAAGAGGTACTTTACTCGTGTGAAGGCCGCCGAGGGAGATCGGCTCTGCCCGTCGGGGGTAGCGGAGGAGCAGGACAGGATCAGGGTCTCGGTGGGCTTACTGAAGGCCCGCCAGACGAAGAGCAGCTCGTCCGAGGTCAACCGCTCGGCGCGGTCGGTCAGCTCCACCCCCAGCTCGGCCAGGGTCTCCTTGTCCTGCTCGGTGAGCAGTCCCTCGTCCCGCGCGTTGCGGGGGAACTCCCCCTCGCAAAGGCCCAGCACCAGCATGGCCTTGATGTGATCCACGCGCAGGGTGGAGGCGGATCCTACCGTGACGCAGTCGTGGATGGCGGGGACAGAGCCGATGTCGGTTCCCGCGAAGACCAGGGACAGGGCGGTGTACAGCTCGTCCGCCGTCAGAGGCTCGGCCTCGGTCATGACAGACGCTACGGTAGCCAGGGTCTCGGTGATGAAGGACCAAAGCCTCACCTGTTCTCCCGCCTCCCGCACCTGGCCCAGGGACAGATATTCCTCGGCATGGGCAGTCAGGGTCTCGCGGACCGACAGGTCGCAGAGGTACTCGTACAGGGCGCGGCACTCCTCGGTGACGGTTTTCGCCCCGCGGAGCTTGGCTTCCAGGTCTTGCAGGGGTGTCATGATCCTCTCGCGGACACGGTTGGCCGCCTCCAGGATCTCCTTGGCGCGAGGGGACATTTCCAGGGTGTAGCCGTCGGGATTCATGCTCCAGCCCTGCTCGGTCATGCGCTTGCCCGTGATTCGCCAGGTGTCGATATACTCGGCGAAGTAATCGATCTCCCGCAGAGGCAGGCCCAAAAGACCCGTCTTGCACAGGGTCAGGATATCCTCGGCCCGGTATCGGCGGGAGATGCACCGCAGAGCCGTCAGCAGAAGGCGCGCGGCGGGCTTTTCGTTGAGATCGGTGCGGCTGGACAGGAAGAAGGGAATGTGATACTGCTCCAGAGCGGCGTCCAGGACTCCCTCCCAGGAGGTCGTGTCGCGGACCACCACGGCGATCTCGTCAAAGGCGATCCCCCGCTGGTTCAGCTCCAGGATATGGAGGGCCGCCGCTTGGGCCTCGTCGTAGAGGGTGGGGCAGACCAGGGCGCGGATACTCGCGGTCTCCTCGGGGGTGACCGCCGCCATCTGGTCGCGGGTCAGCTCGAAATCCCACAGCTCCCCCTCCAGCTTGATGAGGGCGGGGGAGGCCTTGCGGTGAGAACCGTTCAGAACGACGTCCTCATAGTCGCGCCCCGCGTCCTCGCAGATGCGGGTGAGACGGCGGACGGCGTCCCTCATGCTCTCAAACTGGGGCTGACGCTCGAAACGGCCGCTACAGCCAAAGGAGACCGTGACCTCCTCGGCCTGCTCAAAGAGGGGGCGGAGGATGGCGTACTCCTGCATGGTGAAGCTGGTAAAGGAGTCTATATAGACCCGCGCGCCCTTGAAAAAGCCGTGTCGGTCGATCTGCTCAGCGGCGCGGAGCATACGGTCGGCGGGGTTTTCGCCGTAAACCTCCGAGATCAGCCCATCGTAGGTAGAGGCCACCAGGGCCAGGTCACGGAGCTTACCGTACAGCGGTGCCTTGGGCTCCAGGTGGTGGGTGGCCCGCTCCAGGGCGGTGGGGGTGACGCCGTTGACCTTCAGCTCCTCCACTGAGCGAAGCATCTTCTCGCACAGGGAGGAGTCGGTGGAGCCGCCACCGGTATAGGTCTCCAGCAGGTGCCGAACCTGGCGCAGGTTCTCCCACATGAGGAGGGACTTCATGGCGCGGGTCACGGTATGATGGGCGCGGCCGCCGTACAGATCGGCCACGGTATCGCAAAGGCGGGAGAAGCTCAGCAGCGAGAACTGCTTGCCCGCCTCGGGAGGCAGAGCGGAGAGCAGGTCCCGCTCGGCGGAGTAAGCCTGCTGCTCGGGGACGATGAGGTAAACGGGGGTGTCCCCGGCGGCGCAGAGGGACTTGATCTCCTCGGTCATGCGGTAGGTCTTACCGCTTCCGGGGCGTCCGAACAGGAATCGGATCATGGCGGGCTCCTTTCTTTTGAGGTGGGGGATGTATTTTAAAAGAGATTTCAAATTTGGGTTTGGCGGTGTGTTTCGGTTGGCACAAACACCCGTAGGGAGCGACGCCCTCGTCGCTCCGCCACATAGAACATACCGATATGTTTCGGGTGTATAGACGAAACATATATATCTGACAATAAAAATTGGCAATTTTCAGGTTGCGGAGCGACGAGGGCGTCGCTCCCTACGATGTGTTATTGGTAGTCGAGCCATCGTGCCGAACAGTTCGATAAACCCCAATTTCCGAACCAACCGCTCAATCATCTTCAACGAACAGCCCGCAGTTCCGCAGGATTACAGCCCGCTCCCGCCAGGAGTAGGCACGCTCACGGAAGGCGGCATCCTCCATAGCGGCCAGGGACTCGGCATCCACGCGGATGAGTCTGTTCTCACGGAAATAGGGAATGGGGGTATCTCTACCCGCCGCGATGACGGCGCGGTTATGGGGACAGGCCAGCTGACAGGCGTCACAGCCCCACACAAGCCCGCCCTTAACGATGGCGGCGGACTCCTCGGGGGTCAGCGCCCCCTTCTTTTGGGTCAGGGCCGACAGGCACCCCTCGCGGCTACCGTCACGGCATCCCGCGGGACAGGCCTTGACGCAAAGCCCACAGCCCTCGCAGAGAGGCGGCTCGCCGGGGAACGCGGGGGCGGTCTCCCCCGTGACCTCGGTGTAGTCCGCGTCGGTGACCAGCTCCCCGATGAATACGAGGCTGCCGTACTCGGGTGTCAGAAGCAACCCGTTCATCCCCAAGACACCCAGCCCAGCCCGAGCCGCCGCGTCTGTCTCCAGGATGGGGGAGTGATCGGCGAACAGCGCGAAGGCGAAGGCGGGATACCGCTCCCGCAAGGAGGGAAGCACCGTATTCTCCAGCTCTTTTACGTAGCCGTGGTAGTCCTTGGGGACGGCGTACAGGGACAGGTTGCGGTCGGGGTCCTTTGCATCGGCGGTCATGACGTAGGGGATGGGGAAGAGGATGGCCGTACCCGTGTGGGGGATTCCCGCCCGCTCCAAAAGGTAGGTCTTGGCGGGCCTGCAAACAGATAAAGGAATGGCGCACGCAGGCACGCCCAGCAGAGACCGAAGGGTTTCAAGCATGGTGGGTGTCTTCATGATGCCATTCCTTTCTGTGTCAGACGGATCTCGGATCAAGCCTTATCGACGGGGTACATGATCTTGAGCTGGTTGATCTTGCTCTGGTAAGCGGCCTGCTGCTTGTCGCGGGTCAGCTGCTCGTAGAGCTGGGCGCGGACGTCGTTGTAGGACAGGGCCTGGGCCTCGTTCTTCTTGTTGAGGCGAATGATGTGGTAGCCGAACTGGGTCTTGACGGGGCCTCTGACCTCGCCCTCAGCCATCTCGAAGCAAGCGGTATCGAACTCGGGGACCATCTGGCCGCGGCCGAAGTCGCCGAGATTTCCGCCCTGCTGGGAGGAGGGGCAGGTGCTGTGGGCCTTGGCGGCGTCCTCGAAGGTGATCTCACCGGCATGGATGGCGGCCAGGATCTCGTTTGCCTTGTCCTCGGAATCCACCAGGATGTGGGAGGCGTTGACGGTCTCGTCGTCCATCATCTCGGCCTTGTGGGCGTCGTAGTAGCTCCGGACCTCCTCCTCGGTGACGCGGACGGACTCCACGCACTTACCGATGGCGTACTCCATGAGCAGCTGCTCCTTGACGGCGGCCAGTTGATCCTTGAAGGCCTGCTCACGCTCCAGCAGATTGCGCTGGGCGTCCAGGAGGAAGAGGCGCTGGGCGATGAGCTGCTCCAGGACCACGGCGCGGCCCTGGGGGTTGTTGTAGGCCTGGCCGTTGCGGCCCATAGCCATGATGAAGCGGGTGACGTCCTCCTCGGTGATGGGCTTACCGTTGACGGATGCCAGGACGGGGGAGGCGGGCTGGGTATTGTTCCCAAAGGAATTGGGGGTGAGGATCTCTGCCATGATGGGATAACTCCTTAAATATAATAATATATAGTAAGTATACCATATTCGGGAGAAAAAAGCAATAGAGATAGAGAAAATTGTTATGGGAAATATGTTTTCAAATTTGGGTTTGTCGGGCTGTTTAAGGCGCCGCCAGCCAAGGAGTTAGAGGGGTTGGGGTAACCGCTATTTTTCGCAAGCAACAACCTTCCCTGGGGAGGGGGGAAAGAAACTTCGGCGTTTGAGATGGTTCTTTCCCCCCTGCCCCGAAATGCTTGGGGTTGCAGCGAAAAGCTTTGGGTATCAGCAACTTTCAGGTTCAAGACTTGATTCTGGCGCGGTTGCGGGAAAGGGGGCTGGAACCATCTCAAATGCCGAAGTTTCCCGCCCCCTTTCCCCGGGGAGGTATACTCTTATTCTCGGTTGCTGTTGCCCTATCCCCCGCCCTTCTTGGCTGGGGTTTATCGCCGATAAACCGCAATTTCCTATCCAAGAGAAAAGACCCACAGACCAATCGGTCTATGGGTCAAGGAATTATAGTGAGACGATCCACTGCGCCGCCAGCAGCACCAGGGGCAGTGTCCCCACCGAGAGCAAGGAGGAGGTGCCCACCGTCTGGGAGGCGTAGCCCGAGTTGAGACCGTAGATCTCGGAGAACATGGTGATGGAGGAGGCCGCGGGGAGCGCCGCTTCGACGGTGACGAAGAGGATCATGTCCTGGGGGAGCCGGATCAGCTTGCAGATGACACAAACGATCAAGGGAAGCACGATGAGCTTCATGAGGGAGAAGTAGTAGATCTTGCCCGACCCGAAGATCTGCTTGGGAGTTCTTGTGGCCAGCAGAGCGCCCGTGATGAGGACGGAGATGGGGGTGCAGAGGTTGGAGAGGTACAGGAAGAACTTGGACAGGAAGGCGGGGAGGGCAAAGCCCGGGAAGGGAATGACCAGCATGTAGATCAGGACACCGATGAGACAGGGGACTGACCCCAGATTGATGAAGATCTTGCGGACGGTCAGCTTGATATCCGAGCGCTTGCGGGCGAGAATGGCCACGCCCCAGGACCAGATGAACAGATGGAAGCTGATGTTAAAGAATGCCGCCAGAAACAGTCCCTTCGCCCCGAAGAGAGCCTCCAGGATGGGGAAGCCAATGAAGCCGCCGTTGACGAACATCAGGGAGAATTCGGTGATCTTGCGCTCGTCCAGATCCTTGAAGCCCTTACACAGAATAAAGGCCAAGCCGCCCATGACAGCGTGAAAGATGATGCCGATGCCGATATACAGGAAGCCGTCCCCCAGGTTCTCGTAGGAGAATTCCGCCTCGGTCAGAGCCGAGATGATCATCATGGGCTGGCCGATCTTGATGATGAGGGTAGAGAGACGCTTGGAAGCCACGTCGTCGATGATGCCCTTCTTGCGGGCGAAGAAGCCGCAGGCCATGAGGAGGAACAGGGTGGCGATGATGGTGAGCAATGCGGTGAAATTCATATTCGGTTCCTTTCGGGATATTACGCTTTGGTCAGAAGATCCAGCTGTTCCTTGATGCGTTCAAAGTCCAGCAGCATATCCTCCTTCTTGGAGGCATCGCGGAGGAGTGCGGCGGGATGGTACACGGCGGTCATCAGCACCCCGCCCTTGCGGATGAACTGCCCATGCTCCCGGGTGATGCGGAAGTCGGGCCTTATGAGCCGCATGGCTGAGATGCGCCCCAGGCAGACGATGATCTTGGGCTGAATGAGCCTCACCTGCTCCCGAAGATACCCGATGCAGGCGTCCTGCTCCTCGGGAAGCGGGTCACGGTTCATGGGGGGACGGCATTTGAGAATGTTGGCAATGTAGACCGATTCGCGGGGAATGCCCACCGCAAAGAGGTAGCGGTCCAGGAGCTTGCCCGCCGCACCCACGAAGGGGATACCCTGCTCGTCCTCGGCCTGTCCGGGAGCCTCACCCACGAACATCAGATCAGCCTCGCGGTTGCCCACGCCAAAGACCGGATTGGTGCGGGTCTTGCCCAGAGGACAGTTCGTGCAATCCCTACAGCGCGCCTCCAGCTCGCTCCAGGCGTCGATCGGCATAGCGGTCACCTCCTTGACAAATGATCCTGTATATTATATAATATTTTGCGAAGAAATGCAAGATGAAAACAGAAATATCCCCCTGAATTTCAACTTTTTTCTGTTTTCGCGGCAGATTCGCGCCGCAATATTGTGAATACGGGTGAGGAAACTCCATTTTCCGACAAAAGGAGGCTTCCATGAAAGATACCGACTTCAATCCCCCATACAACAACGGGCACCCCACAGCCGTGAGGTGCCTGTCTTTATTGCTTGGACATTTTCTCATAGAACGCCATGACCTTCTCCAGCCGATGGTACACCCCCGACTTGGACACGGGCGGGAAGTGAAGCTCTGCCAGCTCGGAGAGGGTGATATCGGGGTTGTTCAGCCGCAGGCGGGCGGTGAACTGAAGCTCCTCGGGGAGGGCGGGGATGAGATCGTGATCCTCCAGATATTGGATGGCGGCCAGGTGCTTGGCCCCTGTGCGGATGGCGCGGTTGATGTTCTCGGTGACGCAGTTGGTGGCGCGGTTCTCGTCGTTGCGGATGGAGCGCTCGATCTGGGCGTTGAAAAAATCGAACACCGAGGAGGTTGCCCCCACGAAGGCCAACAGCTCCTGGATCACGGTACCGCTCTTGCAGAACAGTCCCGCCTTGCCGTCTCGGCTCGTCCGCCCCGCCTCGTAGCCCGACTCGGCCATGAGAATGCGGAGAGGCTCGGCCCGTCCGTCGTCGGGGAGCTTGATCTCCAAATGGTAGGACTTGGCGGGATCATTGACCGTACCGCAGGAGATGAAGACCCCCCGCAGAAAGTGAGCGGCGCAATGATCGCACTTGAAGCCCATGTAGCGGGCCAGGGTCTCGCATTCGGCCTCCTCATCGGGGAGGGAGGCGACGGCGCGGAGGTTCTTGGCGGCGGCCTTGTACTCAAAGGAGATACGAGCGTAGCGATGGGCCCCGCGGGACTCGTGGGTCACGGTTGCCTCGCGGGAAAACAGGGTATGAATGAGGCTGACAGCCTGCTCGTGGGGATGGTAGGCGGCCTCCCTCACCACGGGAAAGACGGCGGTGATCCTGTCCCCCTCCACGCAGGCGCCGTAGATCAGCCCGTAGAGGTAAGCGCGGCGGCAGCACAGGGGCTTAATGGGAAGCATCCCCAGCTCGTCGCGGATATTCGATGCAAATGACATGATGGA
>JAGAIH010000173.1 GCA_017626655.1 Clostridia bacterium
TACTCGGTCAGCTGACCCTGGTGGAGATAGTAGACCTCCTCCCGCGCCGATAGAGAGGGGACCAGCCTCCCCGATGCGCTGACGGTAGCGCCGTCCTCCACAGACTCCAGAAGCTCGGTCATGGAAGCCATCTCGTTCCGCCCGTCAAAGGCGTACTCGGTGAACAGCCCGTACCCCGCCAGACGGAAGCCCCCCACGATGAGGGTGAAGCACACCGCCAGGGTGGCCAGCCGCTTCACCGTCAGAGCCTTCTCGGCGTTGGCGGTCAGCTCTGCCAGCCCGTCGGCGCAGAGGTAGAGGGCGAAGGCCGAGACCCCGAAGGAGTAGGGGAAGTCCAGGCTGAAATGGTAGGGGAAGTCCGACAGCAGATTCAGGGCCAGGAAGGGAAGCAGGAACGTAAGCCCCGCCTTCTTCTTGCTGAAAACAGGGATCAGCCCCAGGGGAGAAGCAGGCACAGGATATAGTGGAGCTTGGCCGTGGTCAGCATCTCGTAGACCGCGATGGCGGGATTGTAGAAGATCTCCCGCAGAAGGGTGCCGAAGTCGGTGCCGAAGATCCCCGTCACGTTGTCGAAGCGGGTGATGAGCGTCCCCTTGCCCGCGTAGGTCAGCACTACCATGGCGACCACGAAGTACAGAAGGGAGACCCCCATGAGGATCAGTCCCTTGCCCCGCTCCTTCTTGGCCGTATCATCGCCGCGCCCCGCCGTCAGCGCGTGGTACGCTCCTAACGCAAAGAGATGGATGGCGCAGGTCTCCCGCACGCAGAGAATGAGGAGGGCAAAGACCCAAGGCAGGACCTTGCGGCGGTCCTCCAAGGCCCACAGGAGCCACAGGAGCAGGGGCAGGAGCAGAGCGTACTCATGGAGCGACCCCGCCGCGCCGCCCCATACCGCGGGGAACAGGCAGAGCAGACCGCATACAACTGCCGAGAGCGCGGGGGTCAGCCCCTTCTTGCGGCAGATCAGCCACATGGGCACCACCGCTGAGAACACCGCCAGAGTCTGCAACACCAGAAGGGTCACAGGGGAGGGGATCAGGGCGTAGAAGGGCAGGTAGACCAGGAAGATGGGGGAGATATGCGCCGCCAGATGGGACACAGATTCCCCGAATTCCAGCGTGGTATCAAATGAAAATCCGCTCTTCAGAGACTCCATGAGCTGGATATACACCCCCGTGGAGGCGGAGGGGGACATGGTGTAGGACAGGTAGGAGGAGAGGAGCAGGAACAGAGTCAAGCCCCCGCCCAGCACGGCGAGAACACCCACCGCGACCTTGCCGCCAAGGGCAGAGAATCCCTTGCGCTCGGTCTTCTTTTTGGTCACAGCCACGTCAGCGCGGAAAGCCTTCCCGCAGGCCACGGTCACGACCGCCACCACCCCGCACATGGCGAAGGTGAGGAAATAGCTCTCCCCCAGCACGGCGGTCAGGATGGCGTACCCCACCGAGGAAAGCCACGCGAAGCCGTAGACCACGCCTTTGGAGACGGTGCCGTAGACCACCAGGATGGCGGCCAGCGTAAGCCACGCTGCGGCGTAGATCAGGGGATGGAGATGGATGATGAAGTCGGGGTCCAGGATCCCCGCCTTGCCGCCGTTGAGCAGTCCGCCCACAAAGAGAACGGCAAAGTAAGCGCCCAGCGCCGAGAAGCCCAGAATACGGGGCGTAACGGCGCGGGAAGTGGTGTTTGGTGTGGTTTTCATGGTGTTGTCCTTTCGGAAAATGAAATATATGTATGGAGAGTCAAATTTGGGTTTGTCGGTGGGGTTGTTGACCGAAACAAGGATAAAACTGCTATGCACGCGTACTCCTTCACCCGCCTGCGGGCGGGAGCTCCCTCCCGGAGGGAGCCTTAGGAGCGCGGGGCAAAATCACTTGTCGGGCAACGGATTTCCGCGGGTTTGAGCAAAAGGCTCCCTCCCCGAGGGGGCTCCCGCGAAGCGGGTGGGGGAGTCATCACGAGAAGTGAGGCACTCTTTTCCGTCAGACCGTTAAACCCCAATTCACCACCGCAACCCCTTAGGATAATGATTCTTCATCACCCCATCCGAGGCCTTCCCCCAGCCCAGGGCAAGGCCTTCGTAGCTCACGGTATGCCACCCCCGCAGACTGCAGGGAAGGGTCTCACCCCGCAGATAGGCCACCGCGGAGTCGTAGTCCACCGCAAAGGAACGGATCCCCGCCCCCGCGCAGAGTGCCAGAGCATGGTCGGGCTCAAACCGCCCGCGCCCCTTGTCCAGGCCCACCACCGTCCCTACGCAGAGCCCCGCGCGAAGTACGCGAAGCCCCGCCAAAGCCGCCTTGGGGTCAGCCTCACCGCACAGAGCCTTGGGCGTAAGGTACAGCTTGTCCCCGAACAGGCAGGGAACCGTGTCCCCCACCCACGCGGGCACCCCGCCCATGACCTCGCGGCAGAACTCCTCAAAGAGCTTCACCGCCACGGTTTCCGAGCTGGGTTTCCCCTTGCCGCCGCTTGCCTTTTCGGGCTTGCAGGCCTTTTTCCTTTCGCTCTTCACCGAGCAGGCGGCCGCACCGCCCTCCTCCCGCTTGTACAGGAGAGCCGCGAAATGCCCCTCTCCATCGCAGTGGTGGGGGAACACGCGGTAGGTGTCCTTTACCTGCTCCGAAATATGGGCGGGGAACTGACCGTACCCCTCATCCCACTCGGGCCGTCCCCCGTCCAGAAGCCCCTTCTCGCGGGACTCCATGACGGCGGCCTCGGCAGATCGGACCACCTCAAATTCAGGATGGCGGGACAGGAACCTCATCACCGCCCCCTCGTTCTCGGCGGGGGCGAAGGTACAGGTGGAGTAGACCAGATACCCGCCCGCGCGGAGCATTTTTGCCGCCTCCTCCAGGATCTCACCTTGTCGCGCGGCGCACAGAGCCACGTTCTCGGGGCTCCACATGGTCACCGCGTCGGCCTCCTTGCGGAACATCCCCTCCCCCGAGCAGGGGGCGTCCACCACGATCTTGTCAAAGAAGGCGGGGAACTTCGCCGAAAGCTCGGCGGGGGTGGCGTTGGTCACCACGCAGTTCCGCACCCCCATGCGCTCTATGTTCTGGGACAGGATCCCCGCGCGGGTGGGGTGGATCTCGTTGGCGATCAGTAACCCCTCACCGCCCAGAGCGGCGGCCAGCTGGGTGGCCTTTCCCCCGGGGGCGGCGCACAGGTCAAGCACCTTTTCCCCCGGCCTGGGGGGACAGAGAGACCCGGGCAGCATAGCGCTGGCCTCCTGGATGTAGTAGGCCCCCGCCTCGTGAAGAGGGTGCTTGCCGGGGCGGGTCTCCCCGTCGGCGGCATAGTAAAAGCTGTTTCTCTGCCACGGGACAGGCTCCCCCACAAAGGGCGCGGCCTCCCGCAGCTCATCAGCGGTCAGCTTCAGGGTATTCACCCGCAAAGAGGGATGAGCGTCCTTGGCGTAGGACTCGCAGAAGGCCTCAAAGTCGGCCCCCAGCATGACCCGCATTCGCTCGGCAAACCCACGGGGAAGGGTCAGCCCCTCGCCCTGACATTGGATGTGTTCGTAATTCATGGACAGTTCTCGTTTCTATGGAATGTGATGGTTCATACGGTATCAGACGTAAACGACGGTCTCGGTCATTCGTTTCTTTCGCAGATACAGGCGAAGAGGAAGGCGGAGCTTTACCCGCAAGGCCTCCCGGGGGCATTCCCGCGCACAGCGCAGACAGCGGATGCAGTTTCGGTTCGGGATACCCCCTTGGATGGCGGACCGAGGGCAACGGACCGTACACAGCCCGCAACCGTCGCAGGCCTCGGTTCTGTACAGCCTCACGCCGAGCCGGCTCCTCAGCGCGGGCGTGGCGTTGGCAAAGAGATTTTTGCGGAGCTTGGGAAAACGGATGGGAGAGGGAGCCTTCACCTTGTCCAGCAGGGGATCGAGCAAGGGATAGTCGGCAAAGGGGGGATCGTCGAGGAGATAGGCATGCTTGGTGGGAACGTAGGCACCCGCTATCACGGTGTGTTGGGGGTATCTCCGTTGGATCTCCCACAGGACGTTCCCACAGCTCATTTTCCCAAAGGTCGCGACGGGGATCAGACAGTCCGCCGAGACGGTTTCCAGGAAGCCTCGGACCGCCTCGGGGATATTCTGACAGTACACGGGAAAGACCGTCAAAAGGCACCCAAAGCGGGTCTCCCCGCAGGCCTCCATATCCAGCGCGGGATAGCCCAGCCGTTCGGCCAAATACTCCGCCACGGCGCGGCTCTGCCCCGTGTTCGAGTAGTACACGACGGCGTTCATAGGCGCAGATACTCCTTCATGATGGTACATTCGGGGATCTCCTCCAGGGAAAAGCCCAGGGAATTGTTCAGCTCGGCCAGCGCCTCCTCACGGGTCTGGTTGCGGTCGCGGCTGGCGATGGCGATCTCCAGGGCGCTGAAGGGGATCATGGCGCTCTCCATGCGGTAGAACCGCGCGAACTGGACGTGCTCCTTGCACTTCTCGATACGACAGCTGGTGTGGAGCCCCTTGTCGGTCTCCACAGGCGGGACCCATCCGCACTCACGGATGATGGTCTCCTTGACCGCCCTCCACTCATACACCCCGCCGCAGATCTCATTCAGATCCAGATGGACGAAGGCGGGAATATGGCCCGTGCGGGAGGAGGAGCGGATCGCCCGCTTCAGGGCGTCGGCAATGTGAGGGACCTCGCGGATGGCGGTGCAGACGTTGGACACCAGCTCGTTGGAATACCCCGCCATATTCTTGAGCTTGCTGTCCCCATAAGCCAGCTGCTTCATGGTGGCGAGGGTATGGAACTGCCCCTTTTTCAGCGGGGGACGGAGGGTGAGGATCCGCCCGAGGTTCACAAGGGCGTTCAGCCCCTTGCTCTCGGGGAACCGATA
>JAGAIH010000174.1 GCA_017626655.1 Clostridia bacterium
GACAGCACCGAGCCTCCCGTAGAGCCCGAGGATCCCACCACCTGGGGCGACCTCATGGCCGGCACCAACGGCCGCTTCACCCTCTCCCCCAGCATCCCCCCCGCCCTTCTGAACAGTACCGTCTTTGAACTGCAAAACGAGATCCCGGACCGTGTCCTCCTCAAGCTCAAGAGCTTCGGCAGCTACACGGGTCAGGGCTTCGCCGACGCGCCCTACTGTGATTTTTCCGTCTTTCAGACCTGCTCCTCGGCCTACCTGCCGGGCTGTTACCTCCTGCCCCGTACCGAGACCCACCGCACCCTGCAGATCGAGTCCCTTATGGGCACCTACGCCGCCCCCTACTACCTGTCGGTCTACAACCTCATCCCCGGGGCCAACGGCCTCACGGTCACCGACTCCCGCGTGACGGGGGACGGCCGCAGGGTCTATTCGGTCAACTACTACCCCGAGGATCCCGACTACGAGCCAAAGACCACGGACGACCGCTACGGCGAGTCTAAGCTGGCGGAATTCGCTTACCTCCACTACACCGAGGTGGACGACGAGACCGCCGCCTACCTGTCCGCCCTCGTGGAGGGAATGGGTGAGTTCGACTCTGCCACCGCCGCCATCGAGTGGGTCGCCGCCTACCTGCGGGATAACTACACCCTGGACGACGACTACGATACCGCCCTGGACAGCGAGGCCAACGTGGTGGTCTCCTACCTCCGCGACTACAAGACGGGTACTGCCCGCCACATGGCCGCCGCCGCTACCCTCATCTACCGCATGATGGGCATCCCCGCCCGCTATACCGTGGGCTACCTGGCCGAGACATCCACCGAGACCACCCGTGTCCTGGGCAGCGATGCCTACGCCTGGGTGGAGGTCTTCGTGGAGGGCTTTGGCTGGGCTCCCGTGGACGTGGTGGGACGGAACGCCGAGGCCGTGGAGCAGTACACGGTCACGGTCAAGCCTGTGGATATGGTGGTGCAGTACACAGGCTCCCCCGTCGAGCATAACGGTCTCCTCACAGGCCTTGAGGCCTTCGAGGCCAAGGGCTATACCTATACCGCCACCGTTAATGGCAAGCGCACCTCCTGCGGCCGCTCGGTGGCCATCCTCCAAAAGCTCACCATCTACGACCCCTCGGGGCAGGACGTCACCCACCTCTTCACCGTGGAGTCCACCCCGGGATCCCTCACGGTCTACCTCACCGAGCTGACCTTCGGCAGCGCGGACCAAAGCAAGACCTATGACGGCACCCCCTTGACCACCGCCGATGCCTCCTTCCTCGCGGGGACCCTCCCCCAGGGCTACATGATCGAGATCATCCGCACGGGAAGCCGCACGACCGTCGGTACAGGCTACGCCGCCTTTGATATCAAGATCTGGTACCATGGCGGTACGGGTACTCGGGAGGACCGCACCTCCCACTTCCTGATCAACAAGGTCTACGGCACCCTCACCGTCACCCCCGCCCCCCTGACCATCAAGGCCGCCGACGCCGAGAAGGTCTACGACGGCGAAGCCCTTACCGCCAACGCCTACGGGCTGATGGGAGAGCTGGCCCCCGGCGATACCGTCGAGTCGGTGACCGTGGAGGGCTCCCAGACCCGCGTGGGCCGCTCCGAGAACCTCATCACGGGCGTCGTCATCCGCAACAGCGACGGCGAGGACGTGACCTTGTGCTACGCCATCGAGACCCTCCCCGGGACTCTTCGGGTGGTCAACCCCTAAGGGCGTTCCCCGCCCGCGCCGATCCGAGGCTGTCGGGCGGGAACCGCCGCGAGATCTTGATGTAACGATCTGGTTCGTGTTTCAAATTGGGGTTTATCGAACTGTTTGACGGAACAAATCAGTATGTTTCTCGGTGGCTACTCATCCGTCACGCCCTTCGGGCGTGCCACCTTCCCTCACAAGGGAGCATTTAAAAAACTTAAATCTTTATTTACTATTCCTCTTCTTAACATCTCCATATGATTAGTTGAATGAGGATATTCTTCTATAATTTTAGTTGTATAACAATAAAAATCTTTAGTTTTA
>JAGAIH010000175.1 GCA_017626655.1 Clostridia bacterium
GGCGAATCATATATATCTGACAATAGATATGGGCAATTTTCAGGTTGCGGAGCGACGAGGGCGTCGCTCCCTACAATGGGTCATTGGCAACCGAGCCCTCGTGCCGAACAGTTCGATAAACCCCAATTCTTAGCAATTACGCAATCGCCTAGGTCAAATATGGTATGCGAGGGTATTCAGTACCCGAGACAGACGGGGATCCCGTTCTCCCTTGCCCACCCGATCAGCTCGTCGCGACTCCCGACCGTGTAGTCGGTGTCCATGATGACGAACATGGAATGGGAGGTCTCCATGTACAGAAAACCCCTGTAGCGGTAAATGCGGATGGAGCGGATCAGCTTGATCTCCTTGCCGTCCTTGTAGATGAGACCGTCCTCAATACGGAAGGTGTGATCCTTCCTCTCCCCTTGCAGAAAGACGTTTTCATCGTATTTCTCAAAGAGCAGGACCAGAAAGGAGAGGAGGAGCAGGCCGGCGGGAAGCAGTAACGACAGGAACAGGGAAGGCACAATGACCGTAAGGATCAGACAGAGCGGAAGGGTCACGGCGAAGGCGCGGAATACTCGGATGTGGTTATGGATGGCGATGGCCTTACCGCCGTTGCGGGCTTTGAACTTCATGGGGACTCCTTAGTCAGTAAGAATCGGGATCTAATTCGCGAGATAGATGCGATCCAATTTACACAGCGCGTAGCGGTATCTGCGGCCGTTATCCAATACGTAGACAGACCCGTTTTCCACGTTGACGGTTTGAATAGAGCCGTCCGCTGTCTTGATCTGTAATTCGTCGTATGACCAATGATGGGAGATGGAGATCGAGCGGATCGTGCTTTTGTCCAGAACCCCCGAAGGAGTCGTGAATCGCAGGGAATCATGGCAGACGATACAATGCAGTGACTTTCCCCAGGCGTTACAGTACAGATAGTCGGCGGCGACACACCGATCAAAGAAAGCGCTTACGTTGTCGCCCCGGGAGGGCTTTCCGCTTCCTTGAATATAGGAAACAAGCTCGCTGACGCTGTCAAACCAAACACCGTCGCTTTCGGTCTCAATGGAATCGGATTCCTCGAAAAAGACGATGGTATTCAGCCACGCGTTTTCGGGTATCTGTTTTCTCAGCAAGTACACCGCCCGCCCAAGCTGCTTGAAGGGGGATCTGTGGACCTTCGTATGGATCTCGTCCGTCCAACGGTCGCGCTTGTACTGTACGAAGTCACCGCCTCGCTCGACGAGCCGTCCCTTCCAGCGCTTGACCTCGACCGCGAACAGCTTGTTCTGATACAGGATCAAGCAGTCGATCTCCGCGTTTCCCTCCGCGGTCTGCACGATGATGTTCCTTTTGATCCTGCAACCGGGCAGGCGGGATCGAAGGCTGTTGACAAACTCGTCCTCACCCCAATCGCCGTACCGTTTTGCCTCCGTGGTGTTCGGGATCGAAGGCTCGGCCATCCTCGTAAAGCCTATTTTGATCTTATGGAAAAAGCTTCGAAGTCCCATGGTTCACATCTCCTGTGTTGGTGCATCTATTATAGCACAAAACAAGAAAAACCGCAATCCTTTTTTTAGAATTGCGGTTTATGGCGGAGGGTGTGGAACGTAAAACGACCCTTTTTGAATCATCTACATTCCACACCTCCGCTCAAACCCGCAGGGACAAGCCTCACAGGTCATACCGGCATTCGGAAGCCTTGCGTCAGGCTCGTTTCAAATAATAACCCTTGTAGGTGGTGACCA
>JAGAIH010000176.1 GCA_017626655.1 Clostridia bacterium
CTACAAGGTAGGCGTGCAGCTGGGTACCACCGGTGATATCTACGCTACCGACGATTTCGGTTCTGACCGCGTCACGACCTACAGCAACGGTAACGAGGCTGTTCTGGCTCTGGCCGGTGGCTCTGTGGATTGCGTCATCATTGACAACGAGCCCGCCAAGGCTCTGGTAGCCGCCAACGAGGGTCTGAAGATCCTGGATACCGCCTACGCCAACGAGGACTACGCCATCTGCGTGAAGAAGGGCAACTCCGAGCTGCTGGATAAGATCAACGCCGCTATCATGGAGCTGACCGAGGACGGCACCATCGCCGGCATCGTTGCCAAGTACATCAAGTAATCTGTTATCACCCATCGCTGACCGATTGAGTGGGACGGGGAACCGTCCCATTCTTTCATTCACAGAAAGGAACGCGCAAGCATGAACAAGCTTGAGATACAGAAGAAAAAACGGCGCATCATAAATCTGTGCCTTGTGGCTCTGTGCGTTGTGATCCTGTTGGGCGTGGTTCTGACGGATCAGATCCAAAACCGCAAGACCAGCGTCACCATGACTCCCGAGAGCGCCCGGGCACAGCTCACCGAGCTTTTGGAGGGCCTGCCCACTGCGGTGGCCAAGATCTCCAAGCACGTGGTGGCCAATACCCGAACCGAGGTGCTGTCCGTAGAGGAGGGCGATGCCCGTGAGTTCGTGGTCAAGGTCCGATACGAGACCCTGAACGTCTCCGCCATGTACGAGGCCAATAAGGACGCCATCTTCAGCATGGCATGGGAGTACGCCGAGGGACTCAAGGCCGAGGGCAAGAAGGTCAACGCTACGCTGATCCAGATCCAGGTCCAGAATTTCATTCTGGAGCAGCTGCAAAACGGAAACTGGCAGACGAGCGGAGAGGTGGAGGTCTATTTCTACGATACCCGCGCGGAGCAGCCTGTCATGTATATCTCGGACGAGGCGCTCAACCATCTGCTGGGCGGGTATATCACGGTCAAGGACGATATCAAGAACACCACCGAGATCACCGTAGACGGAGAGAAGGTCTCCATCGCCTCCGACAATACCTTCCGCAACGGTATCAACCAATGCTTTGGCTTGGATAATTATGACGCGGAGAAGCCCGACACCTCCTCCCCTCTGACCCAGAAGTGGAACGCGGTCAAGGCGGATTTCCATAAGAACTTTATTGAGGACGACCACTGGAAGTACATCGTGGAGGGTATCGGCAATACCTTGGCGCTGACGGGGCTTTCTCTGCTTCTGGGTATCTTCCTGGGCTTGTTCACCGCCGTGGTTCGCGTGGTGTTTGATAAGACGGGTAAGCTCTACTACCTGGATCGCATCGCCCGCCTGTACGTCTCCCTCATCCGCGGAACGCCCCTGATGGTCCAGCTCCTCATTATCTATTTCGTCCTTCTTTTGCCCATCGGGATCGAGAAATTCCCCGCCGCCGTACTCTGCTTCGGCCTGAACAGCGGCGCGTACGTCTCTGAGATCATCCGAGGCGGTATCATGTCGGTGGACGCGGGACAGACCGAGGCAGGCCGTTCCTTGGGCTTTGGCTACGGCGCGACCATGTTCCATATCGTCATGCCCCAGGCCTTCAAGGCCGTCCTCCCCGCCCTGTGCAACGAGTTCATCAC
>JAGAIH010000177.1 GCA_017626655.1 Clostridia bacterium
AGTCCGAAAAGGGGTATCCCTGCTGGCTTCAGTCCTCCGAGTGGCCGTTGGGCAAGGACGGCAAGCCCGCCACCTACATCGGCAAGAAAAAGCTCCACGGCGGCGAGGCCGCTCGCTTCTCCTTCCGTGACGAAACAGACGGCTCGATCATTGAAGTAGAGCAGTTTTATTAACCACAAAAAACCTACCGACGAAAAATCGGTAGGTTTTTTGTATGAGGAACGGCGGGAGGGGAGACCCCTCCCCTACGAAGGATGACGGTTACCGCAAAACGCAGAAGCTATCCTCCCCCAGCGTCAGCGCGCCGTCGGCGTAGGATACCTCGCCGCAGGAGTAGGCGATCTTCCCTGCCGCTTGAACGGGGACAGTCACCTCGCCCTCGCCGCGGTGGACGGCGATCACCACGCGGTCGCTTCCGTCTTGGGCGGTTCTCTCATAGGCGATATGGGTCTCGCCGTGGTGGAGGATACGGAAGTCTCCGCCGTGGAAGGCTTTGGACTTGCGGAGGTCGCCCAGGGCGCGGTAGTGGGTCAAGAGGTCTGCGCGGGTGGGGTTATTCAGATCGTGCCAGGGGAATGGGAAGCGGCAGAAGGGGTCGTGGTAGCCCTCCATGCCCACCTCGTCGCCGTAGTAGACCGAGGGGATGCCGAAGACGGTGAATTGCAGGGTGGAGGCCAGCTTCAGTAGGCGGGCGGCCTTCTCCCTCTTTTCGGGGGAGAGACGGGCGGTAGCCAGTTCCTCATTGGGACGATCATAATCCTCCCAGTCCGAGCCGAGAACCGTGAGGATACGCTCGGTATCGTGGGTACCGATGAGGTTCATGAGGGCATCCGACACGCTTCTGGGGTAGGAGGCGTACAGCTCGGTGAGGGTGTGGTAGAGCATTTCGGCGTCGCCGTCGCGGATGAAGGCCAGGATGCCCGAGCGGACGGGGTAGTTCATGACGCTGTCCAGCTGTTTACCCTGGAGGTAGCGGCGGCGGTTGCCGTAGGCCACCTTATCGGCGGCGTTCTCCCAGACCTCTCCGATAATGACGGCGGGGCCGTCCTTGCGGTCAGCCGAGGCGGCCTTCACCGACACCCGCAACTCGTCCAGAAACTCATTGCACAGCTCGTCGGCCACGTCCAGCCGCCAGCCCCCGATGCCCTTTTTCACGTAGTGGGCGCAAACGCCGTTCGCCCCCGTGAAGTAGGCGCGGCAGGCGGGGTTGGCGTGGTTGAGCTTGGGAAGGATGGGGATGCCCCACCAAGACTCGTACTCGTCGGGGAACTTGCGGAAGCAGAACCACTTGTTGTAGGGGGAATCCTCGGACTGTACCGCGCCGACGGTGGGGTAGAGACCGTAGCGGTTGAAGTAGCGGCTGTCGTCACCCGTGTGGTTGAAGACGCCGTCCAGGATGATCTTCATGCCGTATTCGTTTGCCTTGGCGATAAGATTGTCCAGAGCCGCCTCGCCTCCGAAGCCGCCGTCCACGGTCATATAGTCACCCGTGTCGTACTTGTGGTTGGAGTAGGCCTCGAAGATGGGGCTGAGGTAGATGACCTTGACCCCGAGGGAGGCCAGGTAGTCCAGCTTCTCGGCCACGCCCCAGAGGTTTCCGCCGAAGTGGATATGGTTGGTGAGGTGAGCGCCGGGGTAGGCAGGGTACTGGGGGATGCCGTTCTCCCAGTCGGGGTTGATCTCGGGAGCGCGGACACCTGTACGGCGGTGGGTCTCGCCCTCGCCCTTGCAGAAGCGATCCACGAAGACGTGGTACATGACCCCCTCCCCGAACCAGGCGGGAGCGGTATAGTCGCGCTCGTAGACCAGCATACGGAAGGCCGCGCCATCCCGCAGGGTGAGGTCGAAGTCCACGTTGTTGACGCTGTCGGTGAAGAGGGTATCGGCGTTGCGGACAAAGAGGAGGCGGTAGAAGAACAGGCCCGAGGGGGTACTGCCGCAGAGGGCGGCGGTGTCCAGGGTCAGCTCGTAGGTGTCGTTGAGGGTGTCCACGTCCTCGGAGACGAACTCAAAGGGGGTATCCTGAGCGGTACAGCCGTCGCGGTTGAGGCGCAGGACCACGGCGGAGGCGCCCAGGGTGCGGGGGCAGGTGACCACAAAGCGGATGGTCTCGCCTTTCGGGAACGCACCGAGGTGGGTCGCGTCGCGGCCGTCGGCGGTGTATTTGCGGAGGGTGACGGTGGTAGGGGCGTCGAGGGGGAGTCTGGGAAGCATATCGAAAGATTCCTTTCGGTGAATTGTAAAAATTATACCACAAAACCCACGTTCTGTCAACAAAAACCCTGAAAATCACGCAAGGGTGGCGCACCGGTGCGGTGAACCACCCTTTTGTATGGGAATTGAATGCTTTAGTGAATGGGCTTGATGTGCCAGAAGCGGTCGGCGTACTCGCGGATGGAGCGGTCGGCGGCAAAGTGGCCGGATGCGGCGGTGTTGAGCAGGGCCATGCGGGTCCACTTGGCGCGGTCGCTGTAGGCCTTGATGCAGGACTCGTGGGCCAGGCGGTAGGACTCGAAGTCAGCCAGGCACATATAGGGGTCTGCCACGCCGTGCTGGCCACCCAGCAGGTAGGTGGTGATGTCGGCGAAGGACTCGCCGCCAAAGCCGATGTTCAGAGCGGCCATGATGCGGCCCAGGCGGTTGTTGTTGCTGTAGAACTCGATGGAACGGTAGCCGCGGAGCCAGAGCTGTTCCACCTCGGCGGCGGTGAGGCCGAAGATGAACATATTCTCCTCGCCCACAGCAGCCTGCATCTCCACGTTGGCGCCGTCCAGGGTACCCAGGGTAATGGCGCCGTTCATCATGAGCTTCATACAGCCGGTGCCGCTGGCCTCCTTGCCCGCCAGAGAGATCTGCTCGGAGATGTCGGCGGAGGGAACCAGGATCTCGGCGGTGGAGACGTCGTAGTTCTCTAAGAACACCACGTTCAGCTTCTCGCGAATACGGGGAGAGGCGTTGATCTCCTTCTGGAGCATGCACAGGAGCTGGATGATGCGCTTGGCCATCTGGTAGCCGGGAGCGGCCTTGGCGCCGAAGATGAAGGTCTGGGGACGGATGTCCAGGTCGGGGTTGTCCTTGAGATCCAGGTACATACCGATGATGTTCAGGGCGTTCAGAAGCTGGCGCTTGTACTCGTGGAGGCGCTTGATCTGGATGTCGAAGACGGCGTGGGTATCCAGGCGGATGCCGGCCTTACGGTAGAGGTGGTTGGAGAAGGTCTCCTTGTTCCGGTGCTTGATGGCGCGGAAGCGCTCCAGCACCTCGGGGTCGTCGGCAAACTTGGCGAACTCGGCAAGCTCTACGGGGTTCTTGCGGTAGCCGGTGCCGATGGTCTCGTCCAGGAGCCCTGCCAGCTGGGGGTTGGAGTAGCACAGCCAGCGGCGGTGGGCGATACCGTTGGTGACGTTATCGAAGCGGCCGGGGTACATACGGTAGAAGTCCTTGAAGACGCTCTCCTTCAGGATGGAGGAGTGGAGCTTGGACACGCCGTTGACCGAGTGGGAGCCGATGACGGCGAGGTTGGCCATGCGGACCTGGCCGTAGCCGATGACGGCCATCTTGGAGATTCTCTGCCAGTTGCCGGGGAAGACCTGCCA
>JAGAIH010000025.1 GCA_017626655.1 Clostridia bacterium
CACTACCCCTTCCCCTACAACGGCGGCGATCCCGATATGTTCTACAACCTCGATCTGTTCCGCGAGATCGGCCTGAAGTACGATGTGGATACCGCCTTCTACGTCCAGTCCATCGGCGAGGGCGGCAACTTCCGCCGTACCAACGGCGGCGAGATCCGCTACCACACCTCGGCGGGCCTGGCCTACGGTCTGAAGTCCATGACCTACTTCACCTGGTGGACCACGGGCTTCTGCGATCCCAAGGACTACGCCATCATCTCCCCCTACGGCGAGAAGACCGACATCTACGATGACGTCGCCTCCATCAACGGCCAGATCCTCAAGGTGGGCCCCGTCCTGGCCCGCCTGGACGCCCTGGAGATTCACCACACGGGTGGCACCGAGACGGGCATCACCCGTTGCGCCCCCGAGGACGTGCCGCTCTACGCCAAGCCCAAGTCCCGCTACGGCGTCATCATCTCCCTCATGGAGGATAGAGAGACGGGCCGCGACTACATCATGTTGGTCAACAAGAACTATAAGAAGGAAGTAACCTATGAGTTCGACCTGACCGACGTCATCACCCACCTCTACAACCTCAACGGCGGAACCTATGAGGAGATCGACATCTCCTCCCGCAAGCTCACCCTCACCTTTGAGCCCGGCGGCTTCTACCTCCTGGCCGTGGGACAGAACGATAACATCGTGGATAAGGTCTGGGACAAGTCCGCCAATCTTGCCGAGGGCAAGGCTCCCGCAGTAGAGTCCTCTGTCCACGGCGGCGGCTACTACGCCTACACCCTCACCGACGGAATCCGCGATAACAGCGTTTCCACCGCCCTCGGCTACCGCTCCAACAAGGATACGGGCTTCGCGGAGGTGGATCTGGGCCGTCCCGTTACCATCAACCGCGTGGACTTCTACCCCACGGGAACCAAGTTCACCCGCGGCCAGACCTTCCCCACGGAGTTCACCGTGGAGGTATCGGCCGACGGCGAGACCTGGGTCAAGGTGGCGGAGAAGAAGGACTACACCGACTGCCTCACCGCCATCCCCAGCTTCACCTTTGAGGCCGTAGAGGCCCGCTACGTCCGCATGAACGTCACCAAGGGCTGTGCCGCGGGCGGCTTTGAGATCGCCGAGGTCGAGGTCTACAACGACGACGGCACCATCCCCGCCCCCGATAACGAGAGCCTGTATCTCATCCCCGGTAGCGAGCCTGCGGGCACCAATATTGCCCTTGATCGGGGCGTCACCGCCTCCAGCCACGTCACGGGCTGGGAGCCCTCGGGCCTGACCAATGGCAGTAAGGAGAGCGGCTTCTGGACCTCGGCCGTAGGCCGCCATCCCACCGCCGACCACGGCGAGGAGTGGGTGCTGATCGACCTGGCCTACGCCTACGATATCGATAAGGTGGTCCTCTTTGGCCGCTCGGGGGACGATTATTTCCCCTATAAGTTCCGTATCGAGGTCTCCGAGGACGGCAAGACCTACCAAAACGTCTATGAGGGCGAGTGCCCCGAGAAGCGCCAGGGTCAGCAGCCCTTCGAGTGCAAGCTGGAGAACGTCAAGGCCCGCTACGTCCGCATCGTGGGCTACTCCCTAAGAGATCAGGCAGGCTTCAACGACGGCCATCTGTTCTCCCTGTGCGAGGTGGAGGTCTACAACAAGTAAGCCCTGTAACGCTACTGAAAAGGCCCATTGGCAGAGAGGAACGTTATGAAAAAGAAAATATGGTTCTGGCTTTGCATGATCGAAGCCGTGATCATTCTGGTCGGCGGTTGTGCCCTTCTGTTCACCACCCCCTCGGTCACTTATGAGGGGGAGATGGACATCCGAGCATATCTGGATGATTTTTCCGAGGATAACAACGACTACCCCGAACTCGGGTATATCCCCGACGCGAAGACTGCCGCAACCGTTGGCGGAGATGTCATAGACCAACTGACAGGTCAACATCTGTTCGGCGCAGTTACGGTCTCCTACGATCCCGAAGCCCGTCTGTGGCTGGTGCACAAAGGCTATTTTCCCCATGCGGGAGGCTACGTGGTCATCGAGCAGGACAGCGGCAGGATCATCAAGGCGCTCTTGTGCAAGTAAAACAGAGATCCCCGTCTCATACCGAGGCGGGGATCATTCTGTTATGGTACATCGTGATAGGACGAGATGACCGCGTTATGGAACAGACGGCGCACGCGGAAGAATTCGGTCTTCTCCCGCCCGAAATGCACCGCGTTGGTCAGAAGCACCGCCCAGATGCCCGTCTCGGCATCCACGTAGAGGGAAGTACCCGTAAAGCCCGTGTGGCCAAAGGAACTGTAGGCGAAGAGATCACCCGCCGCCGACAGGGCGGGCAGGGGAGGACAGAGCTGGAAGCCCAGCCCGCGGGACTCGTTCTTTCCCTTGGTGTAGTCGGTGACCGCCAAATCGAAAGTGCGGCGGGAGAGGAAACGCTTTCCCGTATCATCGGGATACTCGCCTCGCAGAGAGAGCATTTGAGCGAAGCGCACCGCGATCAGGCAGGCTTCAACGACGGCCATCTGTTCTCCCTGTGCGAGGTGGAGATCTACAACAAATAACGAATGGCAACAAAGTCCACTCTCAAATTGCGAAAAATCCTGAAAAACAGACAATAGAAAAGCCCCCTTGATTTGGTAGAATGAACGTACCGGATCAAGGGGGAAACTGTTTTGCCGCATGACACTTGAATGAATGTAAAAAATCTCAAGGAGCTGACATCACGTAGGAAGCAATGTCAGCTCTTTCTTAGTTGCTTTTACAGCTGCCACGGGGATAATTGTACAGGACGAACAGTATTGGGACAGTTTGTTGAGGTCTTGGAAATCCGTCAGTCTTTCTTGCGGATGACAACAGCCATACCGCAAAGAGCCATCAGACCCAGCGCGGAGATCCCCAGCGCGGAGTCGCAGCCCGCGGCGGGTGCCTCGGTGGCCTCCTCGGTAGGAGTCTCGGTGGGGGCCTCGGTGGGAGCCTCGGTAGGCTCCTCCGTGGGAGGCTCGGTGGGGGCCTCGGTGACCTTCTCGGTGACCACGACCTTGTACTCGCGCAGGACCTCGGTAATGCCCTCGTCCAGCTTGACGATGAACTGCACGGTGTTCTCGCCAACCACCAGCTTCTCGGTGGGCAGAACACCCATGAAGCGGGAGCCGTTGTTGGCCTTCAGCTCTGCGAAGGCATCCAAAACAGCCTGCTCGGCCTCCACCGTAAAGCCCTCGGCGGTGTACTCCTCGCCGTTGACCATATAGGCGTACTCAAAATTCTCGGACTTGAAGGCCGCCCAGCCCCAGTCCACCAGAGAATGGACAGAGCCTTCCTCAAACTCGATGACCTTGTCGGTCCACTGATTGAACTGACCGGGGGCGAAGGCCTGGCCGATCTGGTTGCCGCCTTCGTCCATAAAGCGCAGCTCGTCGTTGGAGGCGTGGATGAACTCGGTCTTGGGGGCCTCCTTCAGACCGTAGTACTGAGCCAGACCCTCGGCGATGCAGTAGCCCGCGGTCTTCAGGCCCTCCTCGGTGGCGAAGACCTTCTCGTAATCCGACTTATTGTCGGCGAAGGCCACCTCAATGAGCATGACCACGGGGATGTTCAGCTCCTTACCGCCCTTGATGACGGTGAGCTTGTCGGCGGGGGAACCGTCGGGATAGGTGGCACCCGTACCGCTGTTGGAGGTCTTGAAGCCGCGGTTATTGAGCTCGAAGGTGCTGACCAGGCGGTCCAGGATCGGCTGTCCTGCGGCGCGGGAGGCCGCGGCGATCTCGGGGCGCCAGTTGTCGTTGGGGACCCAGATCTCGGTACCGCCCGCCTTCTTGTTGGCGGCGTTGATGTGGATGCTGACGAAGGCGTCCGCTTTCAGGTTTGCGGCGGTCTGGGGGCGCTCCATCAGCTCGGGGGTGTTGTCGGCGGTACGGGTCAGATGGACCTCCACACCCTTGAACTGCTCCAGACGCTCCTTGGCGTAGGAGGCCATGGAGTAGGTATAGATATGTTCGTTGACGCCGCCGTACTCCAAGGCGCCGTTGGTGCCCGTCTTCTGGGGACCGTGACCGGGGTCAAGAGCGATGACGATGGTGGGATCCTCCTCCTCGGCGGCGGCCGTGACCGCGAAGAGCAGGGAGAAGCAGGACAGAGCCATCAGGAGAGCCATCGCAAGGGAAAGAGACTTGGAAAGGTTGGTTTTTCTCATGGTGAATACCTCGCATAGTGTGATTAGATACATATTACCACAAAAGGCGGAAATTGTCAAGTCACCGCCAAGCAAATGGATGGGTTTGCGCTAATATTTGTTAAATATTATTTGCAATTTGGTTGAAAAGACCGATAAGGGCGCGGTATTGACCGCATTACTTGTCAAAAATCCATGGAGGATGCGCTGAGGCGGACGGAAATGACGGCCCGAATTTGCTTTTGCACCTTTCAGAGGGCTTCCGCTACGGTTGACAAATCAACAAATTCGGTGTATAATGGAAAGGATTTCTAAACTGAAACGAAACTTTTTCCCAAAATAGAGCAAAGAGGTGACCTATGTCCATCAAGATCATAACCGATTCCGCGTCCGACCTGACCGCCATGGAAGGCATTGACATGACCTACGCCCCCATGAAGGTCTGCACCGCCCAGCGGGAATTCACCGATAACGACGATATCAACGTCCGGGAAATGGTGGATTTCCTCTACTCCTACAAGGGCCGCTCCTCCTCCTCCTGCCCCAACGCCGAGGACTGGCTCACTGCCTTCGGGGACGCCGAAGCAATCGTCTGCATCACCATTACGGGAGGACTCTCCGGGAGCTACAACTCCGCCGTGTCCGCCAAGACTATCTACGAGAGCGAACACCCCGGCCGCCGCGTCCTGGTGGTGGACTCCCTTACCGCAGGTCCCGAGATGGCCCTCATGGCCGAGCGGGTCCGCCAGCAGGCCCTGGCAGGGAAGGACCTGGAGGAGATCGAGGCTGACCTCAAGGGCTACAAAACCGAGCTGCTCTTCGCCCTGGAGTCCCTCCGCAACTTCGCCAACAACGGCCGCGTCAGTAAAGCCGCCGCCGCCGCGGCAGGCCTGCTGGGCATCCGCGCCATCGGCCGCGCCTCGGATGTAGGCACCCTGGAGGTGCTTTCCAAGACCCGAGGCGAGACCAAGACCCTGGACGGCGTCATGAGCTACCTGAAGGAGCTGGGCTGTAAGGGTGGCAAGATCTACATCGACCACTGCTTCGCCGAGGAGACCGTCAACAAGCTGGCCTTCCGCATCAAAGCCGAGTACCCCCACGCCGAGATCGTCATCCGTCCGACCCGAGGACTGTGCAGCTTCTACGCCGAGCCCGGCGGGTTCCTCGTGGGATTTGAGGCTGAGTAAGCAAATTGGGGTTTATAAGGGAGCGGCCTCCGGCGGCTTAGAACCTTTTTTGAAAAAAAGGTTCTAAGAACTCCAAAAAACTTTCTGGAAAAATCATAGACTAAGTTTAAGTTGCTGATGCCCAAATGCATTGATGCAACTCAATAGTTTGAGCCACACAAACCGAGACCCGAAACCATCTTAGACCCCCCCGCGGGGACCCCTCACCCCACTCTGATATTTGGGGAACGGGTGAACGAACACACCAATAAACCCAAATTTGAAAATCGATCAAAACAGAAAATACCCTCCCGAACCAAACCGCGGGAGGGTATTCTCGTATTCATCAGACCTCTGCCTTCACAGGTGCCTTGGCCGTTGCGGTGTATTCGGTCACGCCCGTGATGGTCTCGCCGTCCACCTGGACAGCGGCGGGGGCGTCGTAGGTAACCTTTACATCATAGCCCGACAGCACCGTGACGTGCTTTACGCTCTTGATATGCTCGCCCTTGAAGATGGAGGGGAAGATCATCAGCGTATGCAGTCTGCCCGACCCGTGGAACACCAGCACAGAGAGCTTTCCGTCCTCGGCCAGACGGTCCTGGGCGGGGGTGGCCATCATGCCGCCACCGTAGAAGCGGCCCTTCATGGTGGGAGCTAGCCAGACCTTCTTGAATCGGTACTCCTTGCCGTCCACGGTGATGACGGC
Source organism: Clostridia bacterium (assembly GCA_017626655.1). Next base: position 6,041 of record JAGAIH010000025.1, read on the forward strand.
GTTCTTGGGCTTATAGTGGAACAGAAGCCCCTTGATGGCGATGGAGGTGTAGTTCACCGCCTTCACCGACTTGGCCTTCAGCTCGTCCCCCACCTCACAGCAGTAGCCGTCGATGCCGTAGCCTACGTTGTTGAGGAAGCGGTAGGTCTTGCCCTTGACCTCGGTCACGGGAAGATTTCGAACATACTTTGTGATGCAAACGGGAGTCCCGTCGGGGGTCTTGTCCAGGTCGCGGAGAAAATCGTTGCCCGAGCCAGCAGCCAGATAGAAGACCTCGCAGGGAATATCCAGCTCGGCGGTGTCGTTGACGAAGTGATTCAAGGTCCCGTCGCCGCCGCAGACGGTCAGGGTGTCCTCGGGGCTGATCTGTGCCAGGAACGCGGCGTAATCGGTGATCTCGGTCACGGAGGAAAGAGCTATCTCGGCAGAGGACGCGGCGGCCAGGCCCTCGGCGGCCTCCTTGGCGGCGCCGTTGCCCGCCAGCGGGTTGTAGAGGATAAACTGCTTCATGTGGTCATTCTCCTTTCGCAAGGGACAGGCATTGTGTCATGACGATTGTAAATGAAAAAAAGAAACTGAAACGAAACTTTTCGACATGATGCGCCGTAAAAAGCCGAAAAAATCTCGTTTTTCCCTTGCAATCCCGCCCCATATCTGCTATAATGAAAAATAACCCACCGAACAGGGGAAAGGAGCCGCTATGATCATCCGGAAATATGCCGAGACCATGACCCCCCGCGAGCGCGTCCGCCGCACCTTTGATTTCGAGACCACCGACCGCGTCACCATCGGCTACGAGACCAACCCCGTCATCCACGCAAGGCTCTGCGAGGCCCTGGGCATCCCCAACAACGACTACGAGGCCCTCCTCCGCGCCCTGGGGGTAGACTACCGCCCCATCGGTGCCCCCTATATCGGTAAGCCCCTCCACAAGGTTCCAAAGGACCGCATGGTGGACCAGATGGAGGGCTGTATCATGCGCTGGGTCCCCAACGGAAGCGGCGGCTACTGGGACTTCTGCGATTTCCCTTTGCAGGACGCCGAGGACGAGGACTTCGACGCCTTCCCCGTGCCCAACCCCGATGATTTCGACTACGATGCCACCCTCGCCGCCTGCAAGCACTACAACGACAACGGCCGGTTCGCCCTCTACGTGGGTAACGCGGGGGTCCCCGATATCATCAACTCCAACGGCCGCATCATGGGCATGGAGGACGTCCTCTGCCACCTCATGCTGGAGGACGAGGCGGCACTGCGCTTCATCCGCCGCCGCGCCGATTTCCAGCTCCGCATGATGGAGAGGACCCTGGAGAAGTGCAAGGGCCACATCGACTTCGTCTGGCTGGGCGAGGACCTGGGCACCCAGATCGCCCCCATGATCTCCCTGGACCTCTACCGCAAGCAGATCGCCCCCATCCATAAGCAGTTCATCGACCTGGCCACCTCCTACGGTCTCCCCGCCATCATGCACTCCTGCGGCAGCAGCAGCTGGGTCTACGAGGATCTCATCGCCATGGGCCTGCGGGGCGTGGACACCCTCCAGCCCGAGGCGGTGAATATGTCCCCCGCCTACCTCACCGAGCATTTCGGCGGCCGCCTCAACTTCCGCGGCTGTATCTCCACCGCAGGCCCTCTCGCCTACGGAACCGCCGCCGAAACCGAGCAGGTCTGCCGCGAGACCCTGGAGATCATGATGCCCCACCGCGGCTACCACTTCGCCCCCACCCATGCCATCCAGGACAACACCCCCGTAGAGAACGTGGTGGCTATGTACAACGCCGCCCATAAGTACGGGCGGTACTGACCCCTTGACAAAGCCAAAGATTTATGCTATAATATCCCCAACAGAATAACTGCCACCGGGTAGGAATGGAAGCATTCGTCCGCGTATCGTTAGGTCTTTGAAGATACGCGCACGGATGCTTCTTTTGAAATGTTTAAATTGGGGTTTATCGGTCTAACGTAACAGAGTGGAATTGGGAAGGGTGACCCTCATCCACCGATACGCGGTCCCCCTTCCCCCGAGGGGAAGGTATTCGGCTCGTGCTTTTCGTTATCCCTGAAAAGCTATTGGTATCAGTACGTTTTTGGGTATCAGCCAAGGAAATGGCTGACGCATTGACCTTCCCCTCGGGGGAAGGGGGACCGCGATAGCGGTGGATG
>JAGAIH010000178.1 GCA_017626655.1 Clostridia bacterium
CCTTGGTGGTGATCCCACCCATGATGGCCACGAGACCGGTGGTGCAGAAGGTCTCGCAGGCGACGCGGGACATGGGGTCCTGGCGGAGCAGCTCGTCCAGGATGGCGTCGGAGATCTTGTCGGAGATCTTGTCGGGGTGACCCTCGGTCACGGATTCGCTGGTGAACAGCACTTTGCGGTTGTCGTTGATCATTTTTTCTATGTCCTTTCGTTTGTTTCGGTATGGATCTATCTTGTCGGGATGCTTCCCTATTCGTTTTCAGAGGGATGGAGCGGGGGATCTCTGGCGTCTTTTTTCCCCCGAAAAAGCCCTCTGCCGAGTCAGACAGAGGGCTTTTCCGTGTTTGACTCTCATCATGCAGGCATTGGCACCTTACCGCCCCTTGCGGGCGGCAGGTTGTCGTGACTTCGCAGGGCCTGTCCCTCCGTCACTCTTGATAAGTGTTGATGATCTTTTTGATGGATCACTCGTGCCGCTCAAACATCTTGAGCATACGGGTGAGCATGGTCTTGGAGCTCTTGCCCGAAGCGGTCATCTTGGAGGCGATGCTCTCCTGACCGGTCTTCAGGTTCTCCAGGACTACGTTGCTGATGGGGAAATCAGCGAAGTAGGCGAGGTCGAAGATACGGTTACGGACGATGTAGTCCACCATTGCAGAGGAATCGGGATCCTGGGCGGCCTGGAGCTTGGTGATGACCTGGAACAGCTTGGGGGTCACGCGGTCGTAGTTGCAGGTGGCCATAGCCTCGATGATGGTACCCACGAACGCGGGATCCTCCTCGGTCTTGGCGACCATGACCAGGGCGGTCGCGCCGTTGACGAAGGAGAGGTACTCAGACTGAGCCTCGTCGTACTTGGGCATGGGCAGGATGCCGTAGGGATCGGTCATCTCGGACAGGAAGGTGGAGATCTTGTTCAGAGACATATCGCAGAACATAGCGCGTCCGGCGGTAAAGACGTCGTAGGTAGTGGCGTAGACGTTGATATCGGTGACGAAGTAGGCGTTCTGCTCCACGATGATCTTGTAGATCTTATCGTAGATACCGATGACCTTCTCGGTATCGTAGGTCAGCTCGGGGGTATCCTCCACGATGGTAACGAAGTTCTCGTTACAGGCATAGTACATGCTGAAGGGCACGTCCATCATCCAGGAGGACAGGCAGTAGCGGTCGTCGGTGTAGGACAGATTACCGTCGCCGTTGAGGTCGAAGGTAACGTCCTTGCAGTAATCGTACATGGCGTCCATGGTCCAGCCGCCGTTGCGGGCCAGCTCAAAGAGCTCGGCGTCCGACTTGCCCAGCTCCTTCACCATTTTGCGGTTGAAGACCAGGCAGGAGGAGAACAGCATGGAGGAGGGGAAGATGTCGCCCGTCATGACGTAGGTACGGCCGTTTACGGTCATGTTCTTGTAGCAGGACTGATCCCACCAGGGCTGGGTCAGGTCGATCTCGGTGATCTCACCCAGGTTGTAGCAGTAGTTGTTCTGGGCGCAGGTACCGAAGGAGTACTTGTGGCCGATGTAGAAGTCATAGTCGTCGCTGCCGCTGGTGGACTGGGTGTTCAGGGTGGTGTTGACCTGGTCGTAGGGGAGCTGGTAGTAGGAGAACTCGATCTCAAAATCGGAAGCGACCTGGGAGTTTCTCTCGTAGAGAAGATCGTCCAAAAGATCTCCCGTCAGATCCTCCACCTCAAAGTCCTCGATGATATCGTCGCGGGACATGATGTTGAACTCGCGGTCGAACTTCTGCTTCTCGACGGTATCGTAGGCCAGCTGGGTCTCGGGCTCAGTCTCGCCGAGGGTGGCGGACACAGTCTCGTCGTCGGGCGTCTCCTCACCGGTACCGCAGGAAACGGCCAGGAACAGGGTCCCCAGGACCATGACCAGAGCCAGCAGGAGGGACAGGCGTCTCTTCATAGTTAAGTACTTCATTTTTGCCTCCAAACAGAAAAATATGTCATTCGTTTGAGATCGTTGCGGGTTCGCGGGTCCCGCTCTCTTTATTATACAGAAAAAGCGCGGGGATGTCAAGGGGTATGGGGAAAACTCGGAGAAATTTCGCCGAATTTTCTCAGTCGAACTTCTCCATATTGGCGAGGAGCTTGGTCAGGGCGCGCTCGGCGGCCTTGCGGCCCGACTGGAGGCTGGAGGCGATCTCCAGACGCTCCGAGATCAGGCTGTCGCGGACCAGGTTGGTGACGCCCAGGTCGGCGAAGTAGCCCAGGTCAAAGACGCGGTTGCGGATGATGAGATCCACCATGGCGGCGGACTCGGGATCCTGGGCGGCCTGGAGCTTGGTGACCACCTGGAACATATTGGGCGTGACGTGGGTGTAGTTGTAGGTCGCCATGGCCTCCATGACGGTGCCCACGAACTCGGGGTCTTCCTCGGTCTTGGCGATCATGACCAGGGAGGTGGAGCCGTTGACGAAGGAGAGGTACTCCTCCTGGTAGGTGTCAAACTTGGGCTCGGGGAGAATCCCATAGGCGTCCTCCATCTCGGAGAGGTACTGGGAAATGAGGCGCAGGGTCATGGTGGAGAACAGGGCGCGGCCCTCGGTGAAGACGTCGAACATGGTGTCGTACTGGGCCTCGTTGGTGACGTGGTAGGCGTTCCCATCCACGATCAGGCTGTAGAGCTTCTCGTAGATGCCCGTGACCTTCTCGTCGGTGTAGGTGACCTCGGGGGTGCCGTCCTCGATGGTGACGAACATACCGCCCGCGCCGTAGAACATGGCGTAGGGCGCGGCCATCTTCCAGCCCGTGAGACAGTAGCGGTCATCCATGTAATTGAACTTGCTGTCACCGTTGAGATCCAGGGTCACGTCCTTACAGTAGGTGTTCAGCACGTCCAGGGTAAAGCCGCCGTTCTTGGCGGTGTCATTCAGCTCCTCCACCGACTTGTTCAGCTCTGCCATGAGGTCCTTGTTGAAGACCATGCAGGAGGAGATACGCATGGAGGAATCGGGGAGGATATCACCCGTCATGACATAGGTATGGCCGCCCACGGTGAGGTTCTCATAGCAGCCCTGATCCCACCAGGCCCCCGAGAGGTCTATGGAGGCGATCTTGCCCATGTCGTAGAGGTAGTTGCTCATGGCCAGGTTGGTGAAGGAATACTTGTGGCCGATGTAGGTATCGTAGTCGTCCAGACCGCCGTTGACCTGCTGCTTGACAGCCTCGTTGACGGCGCTGTAGGAGTTGCCCTGGTAGTTGAAAGCGAAGGTCACGCCGAAGTCATCCGAGACCACGGTGTTGCGCTCGTAGAGGGAGTCGCCCAGGACGTCGCCCTTCATGCCCTCCACCACGAAATCGTCCACGCAGTCATCGCGGACAAGGACGGTGAACTCACGGTCGTAGGGTTCTTTATCCAGCTTGTCGTAGGGAGACTCGGTCTCGGTCTCGGCCTGAGTGCCGGACGCGGTAGCATCGTCAGAGCCAACGGGGTCTTCGGTGCTCTCGCCGCAGGAGACGGCGGTGAGGAGCAGGCTTACGCCCAGGAGCAGGGCGAGAAGGAGGGACGCGACACGCTTTGCGTTTTTCATGGTAGACCTCATATTTCAAAAAATTGGGGCTCGCGCAAGGAAACGGATCAGAAGAGGGCACCCCAGGCGGCGACCACGCCGTAGGAGATGAGGGTCATGACCACGCCCGCGATCATGACGCCGATGAAAGCGGAGAGTAAGGACTTCCAGAACCGCATATCGAAGAGAGCGGCCACCAGGGTCCCGGTCCAGGCTCCCGTGGCGGGCAGGGGGATGGCCACGAAGAGGGTGAGGCCCCAGAAGGCGTACTTCTCGATCTTGGCGCGGTTCTTCTCGGCCTTCGCGAACATTTTGTTCGCCACCTTATTGAAGAACTTGACCTTGCACCCTGCCATCCAGTTCAGCACCGACTTGACGAAGAGGAGGATGATGGGCACGGGGAGAATATTGCCGATGACGGCGATGATATAGGTCTGCCACCAAGGGAGACCGAAGGCCGCGCCCATGGGGATGGCGCCGCGGAGCTCGATGATGGGAAGCATGGAGCAGAAGAAGACGCACAGCTCCTCGCCCACCGTTTCCAGGAAGAAATTGGCGATGGCTTCTTTCATAGAAAACCCTTTCTTTATTGGGAAGCACCGAACAGGTCGGTGAGATTTTCAAACCAAGTGAAGTCGCCCACCCAGGAGAAATTACCGTGGAGGAGGGTGACGAACAGGAAAATGACGACGGCCATGAAGACCAGACCGCCCAGGGTGATCCAAAGGCTCCTCCGAGCCTGCTTTTTCTTGTCCGCGGGCTCGGCAGAGGCTTCACCCGAGACGGATCTCGGCAGGAGGCCTGCCGCCTGCATGGCGCGGCGGACGGGCTTGTAGAGGATCAGCACCAGAGAGGCGTTGACCAGGGCCTTGATGAGATTGAAAGGCAGGAGCAGGGTGGGGATCATGTCGATGACGGCGGAGCGGGGGGCGCCCATGTAGAAGGGAGTCACCACCAGGTTCAGAGTCAGCATGACGGCCATCAGAGCGACCACGCCCGAGGCCAGGGACAGAATCGCCCCCGAGAGCTTCTTGTTTTGGCGGTACACCACGGCGCATACCACCGAAAACGTCACGGAGGACGCGAAATTCATGAGAAAGCCGTACCATCCCGTATCTCCGATGGTGATGAATTCCAGGGTCGCCACCAAAAGCGAGACCACGGCGGCGGCCACGGGGCCCAGCAGAAGGCCGGATATGGTGATGATGGAATCCTTCAGATCGAAGGTCAGAAAGGTGACGTTGAAGCGGAAGACGAACATGGCGGCGAAGGCCAGCGCGGCAAAAACCGCCATCAGAACAAGAGTGCGCAAACGCACGCGGTCTTTTTTCAAAGCAGACATAAAAAAGCTATCCTTTCCCATCCGGACTGTAGCGTGTTCCCTTTCGATGTTCATGAAAACAAGAATCAACGTTCAAACGGAACATGCGGAAGTTTGCAACGCAAACTTCCTGAACTCAGCTCTGCTGAGTTCGACCGTCGGCGCAGGAATTACACCTGCCAGGCACGCCTGCCAAGCGGGGCGGCGTGTTCGTGGGCTATAACCACCGGTATGGAATTTCACCAATTCTCAAAGATGTGTAATAGAGTAATAGAGTATGAAAACCCCGCAGCAATGCGCGGGCAATGAGAGCATTGCTACGTTGCTGCGGGGCGAATTTTCCCTTGAGGGGGTTAATTACTTGATGATCTCGGAAACGACGCCGGAACCGACGGTACGGCCACCCTCACGGATAGCGAAGCGGAGACCCTTCTCGCAAGCGATGGGGGCGATCAGCTCGACGGTCATCTCGACGTTATCGCCGGGGCGGCACATCTCGACACCCTCAGGCAGAGCGATGACACCGGTCACGTCGGTAGTTCTGAAGTAGAACTGAGGACGGTAGCCAGCGAAGAAGGGCTTCTGACGACCACCCTCCTTCTCGGACAGAACGTACACGTTGCCCTTGAAGTTGGTGTGGGGGTTGACGGAACCGGGCTTAGCCAGAACCTGACCGCGGCGGATGCCGTCCTTAGCGATACCACGGAGCAGAGCACCGATGTTGTCACCGGCCTCAGCCTGAGGCAGCAGCTTGTGGAACATCTCGACACCGGTAACGACGGTGGTCTCCTTCTCGTCGACCAGACCGACGATCTCGACAGTGTCGTTGACCTTCAGGGTACCTCTCTCCACACGACCGGTAGCAACGGTACCACGGCCGGAGATGGAGAAGACGTCCTCGACGGGCATCAGGAAGGGCAGGTCAGCCTTACGCTCGGGA
>JAGAIH010000179.1 GCA_017626655.1 Clostridia bacterium
CTGAAGAGCGGCCTGCGCGGCTTCATCTTCAAGGCCCAGAAGAAGGCGTAATTTCACCGAACAAGGGAAAGGGAGGCTCTCGGGTCTCCCTCTCCCCTTATCTGATAAGGAACGAATATGAAACAGATCGTTACCACAACCTGTGTCTTCCCCCCGGAGTACCCCCCAGAGGTCGTACTGGACTGCCTGGCGACCATCGGCTACACCGCGCTGGACATGGGTCTGGACTACTGCGTCGGTGAGGGGCGTCTGCTGGACGGCGACGATTGGCGGGAAAAGGTCATATCCCTCCGCAAAAAGGCTGATGCCATGGGGGTCACCTACACCCACTCCCACGCCCCCGGCAACGCGGGGAACCGCAGTGAGGCCCAGATGCGCGCCTTTGAGGCGGCGGCTCTCCTGGGCGCTCGCTACATCGTCGTCCACCCCATCCACGAGGTGGAGGGAACCATCATCACCGACGCCGCCGAGTTTATCCGCATCAATCGGGAAGCCACCCTCCCCCTCCTGCCCATAGCCGAGCGGCTGGGGCTGACCATCCTCTCGGAGAATATCCTGTGGGGGGCCTCCATCCACCCGAAAAACATCGTGGAGCTGGTGAAGGCGGTGGACTCCCCCCGCTTCGGCTGGTGCTTCGACACGGGACACGCCAACTGCTACGGCATCACCCCGAGTGTCCTCCGCGAGCTGGACGCGGTACCCCTGTCCCTCCACATCCAGGACACCCACGGCCCGGGCTATGGGGACGAGCATCTTCTCCCCGGTGACGGGAGTATCGACTGGAAGGAGTTTCTGCATATCCTCCGCGATATCGGCTACAAGGGCGAGCTGGTCCTGGAGGCTCACCACCAGTCCTATGATGCCCCCGACGAGGAGAAGGACGGTATTTTGACCGAGCTTCTGCGCCGCGCCGAGAGAATGCTGACATACTACCGATCTCTTTGATGAAAGGAGAACTTCTATGAATACCATCAAATTCGACAACAAGACCACCCGCGTGGTGGCCCACCGCGGCCTGTCGGGCCTGGAGCGGGAGAACACCGCCTCCGCCTTCGTGGCCGCAGGCAACCGCAACTACTACGGCATCGAGACCGACATCTACCGCACCTCCGACGGTCATTTCGTGGTCAACCACGATGGCCGCGCCAACCGCGTGGGAGGCATGAACGTCACCATGGAGGATACTCCCTGGGAGCTGCTCCGCGAGATCGTCCTCTACGATACCGACGGCACCAAGGACCGCTACGACCTCCGTCTTCCCAGCCTGGAGAACTACATCTCCATCTGCAAGAAGTACGAAAAGCACTGCATCCTGGAGCTGAAGTCGGCCTTCACCGAGGAGGAGACCGCCGCCTTCATCGAGCTGATCCGTGGCTACGATTACCTGGACGGAGTCACTTTCATCTCCTTCAACTACGATAACCTCCTGAAAATCCGCGCCATCCTCCCCGAGCAGTCCTGCCAGTTCCTCACGGGGGAGAACTCGGACGAGCTGATCGCCAAGCTGGTGGCCGACAAGCTGGATATCGACATCCACCACGCCTCCCTCACCGAGGAGCGGGTCAAGGCCATGCACGACGCGGGGCTCGTCATCAACTGCTGGACGGTGGACACCGCCGAGCGGGGCGAGGAGCTGGCCGCCTGGGGGGTGGATCAGATCACGTCGAATATCCTGGAAGGGAAGAATACCATCGAATAAAGCAAAAGGGAGTCTCGGGTGAGGCTCCCTTTTGTATGGAGAAGAAGATTTCAAATTTGGGTTTGTCGGTCTGACGAAACAGAGTGGAATTGGGAAGGGGGACCCTCATCCGTCACGCCCTTCAGGCGTGCCACCTTCCCCCAGGGGAAGGCAAGTAGTCAGGTATGTTCCTCGTTCTCCCAAAACTAAAAACATACTGATATATATAAGTTTTTGGA
>JAGAIH010000180.1 GCA_017626655.1 Clostridia bacterium
GGTCAACGCCGTCACAGGCCAGTCCCTGTCGGTGGTCTCCGACGTGGCCGGCACCACCACCGACCCCGTCAAGAAGGCCATGGAGCTTTTGCCCCTGGGCCCCGTGGTCATCATCGACACCCCCGGTCTGGACGACGAGGGGATGCTGGGTGAATTGCGCGTCCAAAAAGCCCGTGAGGTGCTGGCCACCGTCCATATCGCCGTGCTGGTGGTAGACGCCGCCCGCGGCATGACTGAGCTGGACAATACCCTCGTCTCACTCTTTGAGGAGCGCAAGCTCCCCTATCTCATCGCCCTCAATAAGTGCGACCTCCTCCCCGTCCCTCCCGCCGCCGAGGGCGACCGCCACCCCGTCAGCGCGGCTACGGGCCTGGGCGTCCATGAGCTGAAGGAGGCCATCGCCGCCCACGCCAAAGGTCTGGGGAACGACCGCAAGCTGATCTCCGACCTCTTGAAGCCCGACGATCTGGTGGTGCTGGTCATCCCCATCGACGAATCCGCCCCCAAGGGCCGCCTTATCCTCCCCCAGCAGAACACCATCCGCGACATTCTGGACAGCCACTGCACCGTGGTGGCCTGCCAGGATACCGAGCTGAAGAAGACCCTCTCCATGCTGGCGGTCAAGCCCGCTCTGATCGTCACCGACTCCCAGGCCTTCGGCAGAGTTGCAAAGGATGTCCCCGACGGTATCCCCCTGACCTCCTTCTCCATCCTCTTCGCCCGCTACAAGGGCGATCTTCCCTCCCTCGTAAGGGGCGCGGCGGCGCTCTCCACCCTGAAGGACGGGGACCGCGTAGTCATCGCCGAGGGCTGTACCCACCACCGCCAGTGCGGGGATATCGGATCCGTGAAGATCCCCCGCTGGGTGGAGCAGTTCTCGGGAGCCAAGCCCCAATATACCTTTACCTCGGGCGGTGAGTTCCCAGCCGACCTATCGGACTACAGACTCATCATCCATTGCGGCGGCTGTATGCTCAACGAAAAGGAGATGGCCCACCGCATGGAGACTGCCGAAAAGGCAGGCGTCCCCATGGTCAACTACGGCGTTGCCATCGCCCACATCCACGGCATCCTCAAAAAGAGCCTGGCTCCCTTCCCCGAGGTGCTGGCCATGCTGGAGTGATCCCGCCGCACGAAAAAAAGACCGTTAAGGCTCAAATCCTTAACGGTCTGTTTTTTCATCTATCAGAGCGACCACAGTTCCCGCGCCCCCGTCGAGATCGCCGCCGCCCCCGCGCCCAGGGCCTTGTAGATCTCCTCCTTGGTCTCAATCAGCCCCCCCGCGATAACGGGGATGGCGGTCTCGGAGGCCATGCGGGTCACCGCCTTGTAGGCGATGCCGGGGAGCAGCTCGATCATGTCGGGGCGGGTCTGGCGGATGCTCTCCAGGGCGGTGGAGACGGATCGGGAATCCACCATGAAGAACCGCTGGATGCAGGTGATCCCCGCTTCCCTGGCGGCGTGGATGCATCCCGAGCGGGTGGAGATGATGCCGTCTGGCTTCATGGAGGCCAGAAACTCCACGCCCGCCGCGTCCTTGGACAAGCCCTCCACCAGGTCCATGTGGATGAAGAGCTTCTTCCCCGCCTCGCGGGCCAGCTCCATACGGCGGCCCAGATTGGACAGGGTGGCGTGGAGGAGGAAAACGATCTCCACGTCGGAGGACAGGGCGGTCTTCAGCTCCTCGGCAGTCTTGACGGCGGTGATGACGGGGCTTTCTTCAAAGTAGAGTCGGGGCATGGGAGGCTCCTTTCGGGAATGCAAGATCTCCGAGCAAAGCTCGGGCAAATGCAAAATGCAAAATTATTTATCAGACAAGGCTTTTCAGGTATATGGAGACTTGATTGCCTTTGGCGTTGGTATAGACCGCGCCGCTCGTCTCATAGCCCAGAGCCGTGTGAAGGGCAATGCTGGCGGTGTTGTCGGTGCGTATCTGTTGGGAGACGATTTTGTAGCCCTTTTGGTGCGCCAGCTCCATGGCCAGGATCATGGCCTCCTTGGCGTAGCCCCGACGGCGGTACGGGGAAAATATCTCGGGGCCGATGGAGACCGCCTCGGAGGTGTGCTGATACAGGGAGATCGTCCCCACAAGAGTCTCACCCTGCCACACGCCCAGCATGGCGAAGTCGCGGCCATTGTGCTTCCCCGTATTCCATTCCGCGATCAAGGCCTTGACCTCCGCGGGATCCATATGGGGATCCAGGGCTTCCCGAAGAAGGGGCACTTGATGATCGGTAAAGGCTCGTAAGGTGATCATGGGGTCGCTCCTCCTTCTTCTTGTATTATCCCTATCATAACACAGGATCCGCGGAAAGTCAACCCCTCCGCGGATCCTTTTTATGAATCGGTTTTCAATGATCCCTCGTGAGATCAGCCTCTGTTGGCCGTAGCCACGATATTCGCGCCCGTCCCCAACAGATCAGGGAGCAGAATATCCCCGATCCGCACCACGGCGGGAGCGGACAGAGCATTGACCGCCTTCATGGCCTCGAACAAAAGCTCGCGGGGGATGGCGCGGTCGGTCTTGCAGGGGACCACGCCGCCGTCCACGGTGGGCGCGGTGGTGGTCAGCACGCGGGTGGGGTGGGTGCACTCGGCGGTGGCGTAATCCACGCCCCGCTTACAGCCCTGGCCCTCCACGGAAACAACGGGATTCTCCAGGTCGGAGTCCAGCGTCACGGTGAGGGTACAGCCCCGGGGGCAAACGATACAGGTGAGATTCTTTTTGGTGATAGCCATTACGCGTTGCCTCCCTTCTTGGCGGATTCTTCAATGGACACAAGCAGAGTGTCAGCGGTGGTCGCGGTCAGATCGGCGGCCTTGATGGTGATGGTCTCCATCTCGCCGGGGGCGACCTTGATGCGCTTCTTCTTGGAGATGACGTTACTATCCACACCACCCTCGCGGACGGTCACGGTGACGTCGCGGTAGATGTCGGAGGGTCGGAAGTAGACGGTGACGTCGGCGGTGTTCTCGGTGACGGTGACCGCCTGGGGCACGGTGTAGCGCACCTTGCCGTCGGTCTTGAGGGCGATGGTTCTGCCCTCGGTCAGCTCGCCCCGCAGATGGGCGGCGGCAGAGGTGCCTGCCAGAGCGGCCTCCTCGGAAACGTAATCCACCAGATCGTGGACGTGGAGGACGTTACCGCAGGCAAAGACACCCTTCAGAGAGGTCTGGCGGTACTGGTCCACGGTCGCGCCGCCGGTGATGCCGTCCATGCCGATGTTCGCCCCGCGGGTCAGCTCGTTCTCGGGGATCAGACCGACGGAAAGGAGCAGGGTATCGCACTCGAAGTAGATCTCGGAGCCGGGGATGGGACGGCGCTTTTCGTCCACCTTAGAGACGGTGACACCCGTCAGACGCTCCTTGCCGTGGATCTGAGTCACGGTGTGGGACAGCATCAGCGGGATGCCGAAATCGTCCAGACACTGGGTGATGTTGCGGGCCAGTCCACCCGAATAGGGCATCAGCTCGCAGACGGCCTTGACCTCGGCCCCCTCCAGGGTCATGCGGCGGGCCATGATGAGACCGATGTCACCCGAGCCCAGGATGACCACCTTACGGCCGGGCATATAGCCCTCCATGTTGACGAACCGCTGGGCAGTACCTGCGGAGAAGATGCCTGCGGGACGGGTACCCGCAATGTTCAAAGCGCCCTTGGAGCGTTCACGGCAGCCCATGGCCAGCACCACGGCGCCCGCGCGGAGGGTGAACATACCCTCGGCCTCGCTGATAGCGGTAACGTAGGCGGCCACGCCCTCCTCCTCGGAGGGGGTCACGTCCAGCACCGTCGCGCCGGTCTTGATGGCGATCCCGCGCTCCACCACCATCTTGTGGTAGCGGTCGGCGTACTCGGGGCCCGTCAGCTCCTCGCCGAAGCGGTGGAGGCCGAAGCCGTTGTGGATGCACTGGCGGAGGATACCGCCTGCGTTCAGGTCACGCTCCAGGATGACCATGTCGCGGACGCCATCGTCGTAGGCGGCCACAGCGGCGGCCATACCGGCGGGGCCTCCGCCGATGACCACCAGAGCGGTGTAAGGAGCGGTCTTATCTACGTAGTTCTGCATATCAGTTGCCCTCCTTCATGCCGCCTGCGGTCTTGGTGCGCCCCTTGTTGATGTAGGAGCCGTGACCGCACTTGGTGATGGCGTCGTAGGAAACGCCCCACTCGCGGGCGAGGATGCGGATCACCTCGGGGGAGCAGAAGCCGCCCTGGCAACGGCCCATACCGCCGCGAGTACGGCGCTTGACGGCGTCCACGTCGTAAGCGGGGGGATTGGCGTGGATGGCGGCCACCATCTCGCCCTCGGTGACCTCCTCACAGCGGCAGATGATGCGGCCGTAGCGGGAGTCCTTTTTGATCATCTCGTTCTTCTCGGCCACACTCATGTGACGGAAAGCGTCCATGGGAGCGCGGTTGGGGTTGTAGCTCTCCTTGGCGGTGAGGGTCAGACCCATACCGCGGAGCAGCTCCTCCACGTACTCGGCGATGGCGGGGGAGGAGGAGAGACCGGGGGACTCGATACCGCCCAGAATGACGGCATTGTTCTCGGCCTTGATGATGAAGTCACCCGTGCTGCCCACAGAGCGCAGACCGCAGAAGGAGGTGATGACCTTGCCGTAAGGCACGTTTGCCACGTTATCCCCCGCCTTGGCGCGGATGTCGGCGAAGCCCTCGGCGGTGGTGGCGGTGTCGGTCTTGTCCTCCATGTCGGTGGCGGTGGGGCCTACGATGAGGTTCCCGTGGACGGTGGGGCTCACCAGAACGCCCTTACCCATCTTGGTGGGGGTGTGGAAGATGGTGCAGGAAGTGGTCTGCCCGCACTCCTTGTCCAAGAGCATATACTCGCCGCGGCGGGGGTGGACAGAGAAGGACTCGTCACCCAGCATACGGGCGATCTCGTCGGAGTACACGCCCGCGCTGTTGATGAGGTAGCGGGTCTCCACGGTGCGGCCGTCGGCGGCGGTGAGGGTATATCCCTGGGCGGTCTTTTCAATAGAAACCACCTCAAAGTTCAGAGCCAGCTCCGCGCCGTTGTCCATGGCGTTGCCCACGGCGGCGATGGTTAGGCCGTAGGGGCACACGATGGCACCCGTGGGCGCGTACAGAGCGCAGGACAGCTCGGGGTTCAGGTTGGGCTCCATCTCAAAAAGCTCCTCCTTCTCCACGATGCGGAGCCCCTCCACACCGTTCTGCACGCCCCGGCGGTAGATGGCCTCCACCTCGGAGCGCTCATTCTCAAAGGCCACCACCAGAGAGCCGTTGCGCTTGTAGCTGACCCCCAGCTCGGCGCAGACCTGCTCCATCATTTGGGAGCCGCGGACGTTCATGCGGGCCTTCATGGAGCCCTCCTTGGCATCAAAGCCCGCGTGGACGATGGCGGAGTTGGCGGCGGTAGCCCCGCGTGCCACGTCGTTCTCCTTGTCCACGATCAGGATACGCAGATCGTACGCGGCCAGTCTGCGGGCAATGAGACCGCCCACCACGCCCGCGCCGATCACGGTAACGTCGTACATAATTCTATTCCCCTTTCGATTCTCTCCGAACATAAAAAAGACGCAAAACAGGCGCGGGAAAAAAGACCCGGCCCTCTGCGTCTCCACATCTCGGCATCGTTCCGTATGAAAACATTATACCACACAAGACTTTTTTTGTCAAGTTCCCTTTTGGCGCAAAAAATTACAAAAAACCTATTGACAAGTCCCTGTGTCTGTGCTATAATGACTGTGCTATAGCAAGTATCACAGTTGGAAAATTCTCATGATCGTCATTGACCACAACAGCAAGACCCCCGTCTACGAGCAGATCAAGGTGCAGATCCTGTCCCTGATCACCTCGGGGGCCCTGTCCCCCGGCGACAAGCTCCCCTCCCTCCGCACCCTGGCCGCCGACCTGTCCCTCAACTTCAACACCATCAAAAAGGTCTTTGCCCAGCTGGAAAACGACGGCGTGATTATCACGGTCCAGGGCAAGGGCTGCTTTGTGGCGGACACCGCAAGGGACAACCCCGCCGTACTGGATCGGGCCGAAGCCGCTTTGAAGGAGGCGGTGGCGGTAGCCCGCGCCTCGGGAATCAGCCGGGAGCGGGCGGAGGCCATTTTGGCGGAGGTGTTTGGGAAAAAGTAAATTGCTTTTTTTCCGCGTGTCGAATTCGTAATTCGTAATTCGTAATTGAGGAGTCCAAAAAGCTGAAGTGCCGGCAGATAATGATGGGCTTTATCCGGTCATCCGAACGCATTTGATCCAAGGTAAAAAAGCGTCGCTTACTTCGTAATTACGAATTACGAATTGCGAATTACGAATTACACCGCTCCCCCGCAAACCACAGAAAGGAAAATATCCATGATCGAGATCAACCACATCACCAAGGCCTTCGGGGACAAAACGGTGCTGGACAACATCACCGTCACCGTCGCCGACGGCTCCATATACGGCCTTGTGGGCTACAACGGGGCGGGTAAGACCACCCTACTGAACCTCATAGCCGGACTCTACCGCCCCGACGGCGGCAACATTACCGCCGACACCGAGGACGGCAAGCTGGCGGTCTACGGCTCGGAGCGGGTGCGCCGCGACCTGTTCCTCATCCCCGACGACCCCTACATCCTCCCCCAAGCCAGCCTTGCCACCATGGCGGCCTTCTATCGGGGCTTCTACCCTGATTTTTCCATGGAGACCCTGGAAAAGCTCACCGAGATCTTCGGCCTTGACCCCAAAAAGAAGCTGAACGGCTTCTCCAAGGGCATGAAGCGGCAGGCGGCCATCATCCTGGGGCTGTCCTCCCGCGCCCGCTACCTCCTTTTGGACGAGAGCTTTGACGGTCTGGACCCCAACATCCGCATGACGGTCTGCGACCTCCTCATGGAGTACATGGCCGAGACGGGGGCTACCATCATCATGGCCTCCCACAACCTCCACGAGATCGAGCATATCTGCGATACGGTGGGTATGCTCAATGGCACCCACATCGTCTACAGCTGTGAGATCGAGGCCATCAAGGAGCGCTACACCCGCATCCGCGCCGCCTTTGACCGCGAGGTGGACGAGACCGCGCTCACGGGAATCACCTATGGCGATCTGAACGCCTGCGGGAAGGTGCTGTCCTTTGTCAGCGAGACCCCCGTCGATGAGGTGGAGGCCACCCTCCGCGCCCACGGCGGACTGTGCCTGTTCGAGACCTACCCCCTGTCCTTGGAGGAGGTCTTCAAGTATGAAATGAAGAAGGGAGGAAAGAGCTATGACATCGAAGGACTCTTTGGCAGTAAAGCGTAAGTTCCA
>JAGAIH010000181.1 GCA_017626655.1 Clostridia bacterium
GGTTGGTGTGGACGTCCTCGGACTGCTTGGCCACCACCATCTTGGCGGCGACCTCCTCGGGCGCTACCACGAAGCCCACGCGCATACCCGCCGACAGGATCTTGGAGAAGGAGGAGCAGTAAATGACCAGCCCCTCGGTGTCAAAGCTCTTGATAGTGGGGATCTCGGTGCCCGCGAAGCGAAGCTCGCCGTAGGGGTTGTCCTCCAGGATCATAAGGCCGTACTTCTTGCAGACCTCGTAGATGGCCTTGCGCTTCTCCAAAGAGGTGGTGATGCCCGCGGGATTCTGGAAGGTGGGGATGATGTAGAGGAGCTTGGCGTTGGGGGTGGCCTTGACGGTCTCCTCCAGGGCCTCCACGTTCATGCCATCCTCCTCAATCGGCACGCCCACGGTGTTGTAGCCGCAGGAGCGGAAGGCGTTCAGACCGCCGATAAAGGTGGGGTTCTCGCAGATGACGGTATCCCCCTCGTTGCAGAACACCTTGGCGGCCAGCTCGATGCCCTGGTTGCCGCCCGAGACAATGATGGTGGTATCGTTGAAGCTGTCACCGTCGGCGATGGACTTGCCGATGCCCCAGACCGTCTTCTGCCGCTCGGCTACGGCGCGGCGGAGAGGCTCATAGCCGTCGGTGGCGCCGTACTGGAGGGCGGTGGTGGAATCATTCGCGAAAATATCAGCGGCAAAGCGGGCCAGATCAGAGACAGGGAAGGTCTCGGGGGCGGGGTTGCCCGCGGCCAGGGTGATGGTATCGGCGTCCTTGGGGGCCTTCAGGATCTCACGGATCGCCGAGGGCTTGAGGCTGGCGATCTTGTCGGAAAATTGGTAGGTCATGGTGGAATTTCCTTTCGTAGGCGGGGGATTTATAATAGTATATTGTAGCACAAAACCGAGGGATTTGCAAGGGGTTTGGGAGAAAAAAGGGAGAAATATGGGAAGAGGGAAAGAAATCAAATTGGGGTTTAGCGGGGGGAACGGCCTCCGGCGGCTTAGAACCTTTTTTGAAAAAAAGGTTCTAAGAACTCCAAAAAACTTTTCGGAAAATCACAGACTAAGTTTAAGTTGCTGATGCCCAAATGCATTGATGCAACTCAAAAGTTTGAACTACACGAACCGAGACCCGTAACCATCTTAGAACCCCCCGCGGGGACCCCTCACCCCACTCTGATATTTGGGGAACGGGGAGACAGGAGACCGACAAACCCAAATTTGAAAAAAGAGGCCGCCGAAGCAGCCCTTTTCTCAAGCCTGTGATCCCAGATATACAACGATCTTTTCCAGATCGGGTAGGATCACATCCCTCACGTATTCCTCGCCGTGCCGATCCATCAAGGAGAACGTATACCACAGATCATACCCGTGGCATAGGATCCCCGACCGTTCAAAATACATTTGCGGTGCGGACTTGACCAGCGCGGCGGTCAGCTTCTCGACCCCGAAGGAGGTCGCCTTCACAAGACCGACGTTCAGGGTAAAGGAATAGCTCGTTTCATAATTGAACTGCGACCGTTGCAGACCGATCACCTCGGCGGCCTTCTTGCCCTCGCGATAGCGGTAGAACAGATTTCCGTTCTTCGCAAATCCTTTTGCGGTCAACGCCTCGGTAAGGGCATTTACCGCCCTTTCGCACTCGGCCCTGGCGTCGTACTCATACCCGCCGTTCTGAAACAGAGCGTAATGTGCGGTATCACTCGAAGGAGAGATATAGTCGCTCCGCATCAGCCCCTCGCCGCCGTCCTTCAGATAGGCCTTCAGGATGGCGCGGCTCATGTTGGTGATATCGGGGCGCGCCACCGCCTCCTCGGGAGGAAGGAGCAACACCTCACTGTTCTCATGTCCGTCGGAGCGGGGCTTGCCCTCCACATATTCCATGCGGAACACGGCGCACCATTGGTCATCCTTGAACTGCATGGCCAAGAGGGAATCGGCGTGGGCGCAGACCCCTGTCTCCTCGAAGATCTCCCGCTCCGCCGCGGCGGTGGGAAGCTCGCCGTCTTGGACGTACCCGCCGGGGAGCAGAATGCGATCCTTGGCGGCGCCGTAGGTGTGGCGTACCAAAAGGACACGACCGTCTATGAGCAGGAGCCCGCAGACCGTGAAATACTTGTTGTTCATAGTGTTACACCGTAATCAACTCATATTCCCGCGACCCGAACCCCAGCTCCGCCGCCGCCTCGATGGTATGCACACCGTTTCGCGACTCGATCCGCTCGATCAGATGAGGCTTACCGGGATCCGAGCAGGCGTACACCAGATCCACACAGGCTTGGTCGATGGCGATGGGGTCGGTGGAGACCAGGATACCGATATCCGCGATGCAGGGATCCTCGGCCACAGCACAGCAGTCGCAGTCCACCGACATATTCTTCATGACGTTGACATACACGATCTGCCCCTTGAACAGCTCCACCACCGAGGAGGCGGCGTCGGCCATGGACTCCAGAAACAGATTGCGCTCCGCTGTCTAGAAGGCCTCGGGATCCCCCGCGCCGTGGATGTATTGTTTGCCAAAGGAGGAGGCGCAACCGATGGACAGCTGCTTCAAGGCCCCGCCGTAGCCCCCCATGGGATGCCCCTTGAAGTGGGACAGCACCAGCATGGAGTCGTA
>JAGAIH010000182.1 GCA_017626655.1 Clostridia bacterium
ATAACCATAGCTCTTGTAATCTAACGAATATCGGTCTTTTAACGATAGGAAGGCACTACACCTTGACGGGGAGTAGTGCTTTTCTGCATTTTGGGGCATCCGAGGCACAAGATATAAGCACCGCGAATACCAAAGTGCACCGCTAAAGCAAAAAAGCCCTTGTAAATCAAGGACTTTCAGCCAATTTTTAGCGATAAAAAGAAAACAGTAGGTCGATACGATTGTATCAGTCTACTGTTCCTTATTTGGTTGCGGGGGTGGGACTTGAACCTCACGACCTCCGGGTTATGAGCCCGACGAGCTACCAACTGCTCTACCCCGCGATATATTTGGATCTGGTGTGGTGCCGGTGACCGGGGTCGAACCGGTACGGTGTTTCCACCGAGGGATTTTAAGTCCCTTGCGTCTGCCTGTTCCGCCACACCGGCAGAATCGGTCGCAGAGTGCTCTGCGCTGGCGACTTGTATATTATAGCACAGTCGCTCGGTTTTGTCAATAGGTTTTTGAAAAAATGTTGAGATATTTTTTCGACATTTTTGGTGTCGTTTCGAGATTGGTCTTTTGGGGTATCAGCCATAGATCTCGGTCAAATTTGCGAGAAGCTCTTGAAAAGATTGGGGTTCTGTGGTACAATAGATGCAGTAAGCGGCGTTTGCCGCGCGAAAGGAGATCTTTTATGAATCCCGTGATCTTTTCCGCCGCGAGAGCGGTGTTCTTCCCTGCCCCGCCCGCCGAGCCTGTGGCGGTGTCTCAGTATGGGTTCTATCACGCCCTGGATCTGTCCGCTCCCGAGGGGGAAGAGGGCTTGACCGTCAGTCAGGTGGTGATCCGTCTGACTGCCCGCAACATCTACCGTCTGTACGTCAACGGTGAGATGACCATGCACGGCCCTGCCCGCACCGCTCACGGCTACTGCCGCGTGGACGAGGTGGACATCACCGACCGCTTGGTGGATGGCGTCAACCACATCGGTGTGGAGGTGGTGGCTTACGGCCGCGACTGGGAGGGGTACAATCACTACTCCAACGACTGCACCATGGAGGACGGTCTGTTCATCGCCGAGATCGAGGCTGATGGCGAGGTAATTTCCGCCACGGGGCGGGACGAGTGGGTGGTCTGTCCTATTACCGCCCGCGCGCCGCTGTGTGAGCGCATTTCCCACAGCCGTGAGTGCATTGAGATCTATACCTTGGACGATGACTATTACCTCTGGAAGCTGGGCTATGGTAGTTTTGTTCCTGCCGCCGTCATGGGGCCCGAGCCTGTGTACCTGGCTCACGAGGCGCTGATGCCCACTCTTCGGGAGTATCCCTTCGAGTCTCTGACCGGTTTCGGGGCGGTAAAGATCGATCCCACCGTGCCTGTCCCCACCTTCTTCTACGAGCGCAATATGCCTGTTTTCGCTTCCCTGCCCGAGCGGCCTACCAACGATTGCCGCCGCACGGTGGAGGATCCCGATGGCGCAGTTCGGGCCGAGCTTGACGGGGAGGGTCTTGTGCTGACGCCTGTGGACACCGATGAATACTTCGCCTCCTGGGACGGCGGGGAGAGCCGCGTGGGCTTTATCCGTCTGGCGGTGACCTGCGAGAAGGCAGGCGTCATCGATATCGTCCGTTCCGAGATCATAGATCCCGACGGTACGGTCCCCCACCATTTCAGCAACGTGACCCGTCTCCACGTCCCTGCGGGGCTGACCGAGGTAGTCACCATGGAGCCCGCTCTGGCGCGGTATATGGTGGTGTACTTCCGAGGAGTGGGTACGGTCACCGTCCATAATTTGTCCATTCTGGAGGACTCCTACCCCGACGAGAAGCGGGCTTCCTTCCTTTGCTCGGATGACAACGTCAACCGTGTCTACGGCGCGGCCAAGAAGACTCTGCTGCTCAACACCCTGGACATCTTCATGGACTGTCCCGAGCGAGAGCGGGGCGGCTGGCTCTGCGACTCTTTGTGGACGGGTCGGGCGGCCTCCCTCCTGCTGTCGGACAACCGCGTGGAGCGGGAGTATCTGGAGAACTTCCTCCTGACCCCCGCCGACGGGATGTTCCACGGCTTCTTCCCCGAGGTCTACCCCGCTCTGAAGCCCTCCTACAAGGACATGACGGGCATCACCACCTGGACCTTCTGGCTCATGGTGGAGGTCTGCGAGTTCATCCGCCGCACGGGTGACATTGCCTTCCGCGACGAGCATAAGCCCCGCATCGAGGCCTTCGTCAAGGGCAGCCGCGACTTCATTGGCAAGAGCGGGCTTCTGGAGAACCTGCCCTGGCTCTTCATTGACTGGTCCATGTCTAATCTGGGGGAGCATCAGCAGCCCGTGTCCTCGGCGGCCAACACCCTGTACGCTTACATGATGATCTGCCTGGGCGAGACCTTCGACCATCCCGAGTGGATCGCCGAGGGACAGGCACTCCGCGAGATCCTGCGCGGGGCGGTCCTGTGCGGTAGGGATCCCGCTTCCCTGACCCAGATCCCCGACTCCTTTACGGTGGACGAGAACGGTGGCCTCCATAGCCGCGGGCTGTTCAGCGAGGCCGCCGTGTACACCTCGCTTTGGTGCGGTCTGTTCACCGAAAAGGAGGCGCCTCTGCTGGCCAAGACGGTGCGGGACAAGATGGGGCCCGCGCCCATCTTCGCCAAGGATCCCATGGTGGGGGAAGCCCAGCTCTTCATCGGTCTGTGCATCCGTCTGGATATGCTGACCCGTCTGGGCTACTACGACAAGTGCTATGACGATCTGCTGGCCATCTGCGAGCCTCAGCTCCGTGAGGGTCCCGGTACCATCTGGGAGAACACCGCCATCGACACCTCCTCCCGCTGTCACGGCTTCACCGCCCACTTCGGCGTCCACCTCATGCGGGACGTGCTGGGTCTGGGCTTCCCCCTCTACGACAAGGACGGCGAGGGCGAGCCTGTACTGGAGATCGCGCCCCACATCTGCGGTCTCCGCTGGGCGAGAGGCACCCGCGAGACCCCCGAGGGGATCGTCAGCGTGGACTGGCGGTACGACGGGGAGTCCTTCCGTCTTCGCGTGACGGCACCTGCGGCTTACGAGTGCCGTGTGGTGCTCCCGAGGGAGGTGCGGATGCTGGATGAGGAGAAGGTTTCTGTGGGATTGAAGCAGTATTGATCATATATTTTAGGGGTCATCGATACGGTCGGTGGCCCCTTTTCTTTTGAGAATGTTATTTTGAAAATTGGGGTTTAACGGTGCGTTTTCCCGTTCTCGAGCGAAGCGAGATGACCTTCCCCTTTGGGGAAGGTGGCGCGCCCGAAGGGCGTGACGGATGAGGTAATAACGCTGGCCCATCAAGATCTTTTGGCCCTGACATCGTACCTCATCCACCATCCTTCGGATGGTCCCCCTTCCCCAGAGGGGAAGGTCGGAGAACGAGTCTCAACTCACCGACACACCCAAATTTGAAGATTGCTCTCACACGCTCCACCGCCACTCTCCTCGATCATTACAAAAAGGCCCGCCCCATTATCGGAGCGAGCCATTTCGTATAGGAAGTTGGATCAGCGGGTCGCCATGACGTCCTTCTCATAGGTCTTGATGGCCTTCAAGGCATCCTGACCGATGGCGATGTTCTTCTTCATGAGCATGTACTCCCAGACGGCATTCATGGGGAGGTTCTTGGCCTCGTCCATGAGCATGAGGCGGGAGGTGAAGTCGCCGGCCACCTCGGCGGGGTCGGTGAGGTTCACGGGCTCCAGGAGGGAGGCCAGCACGGCTTTGGCGGCGGCGCGGAGGCCGATGGACCAGCAGGCCACGCGGTTGATGGAGGCGTCGAAGAAGTCCAGACCCATGGCCACGTCGCCGTAGAGG
>JAGAIH010000183.1 GCA_017626655.1 Clostridia bacterium
AACGTAACTGTACCCCCAATAAGTTGGGTTACAAATGCTCGCCGAGCTTGCTCGGTCTCATCCACCGCTTCGCGGTCCCCCTTCTCCGCTGGAGAAGGCAAGGGAACGGTCAACACACCAATAAACCCAAATTTGAAAACTATACAATTGCAAACAAGAAAAGGAGAAACCTATCGTCTCTCCTTTCACAATGATTCACTTATGGTACTTCGACCCCTTAGCGATCTGGTAACAGCGGTACACCGCCTCGTAGAGGATCACCCGCATGAGCTGGTGGGGGAAGGTCAGCTCGGACACCGACAGCCGCATTTTGGCGGCGGACTTGACCTCGGGGGCCAGGCCGTGGGATGAGCCGATGATGAAGCAGAGGGTACCGCACTCCGCCGTGACCGACTCCAGCTTGCGGGAGAGGTCGGGGGAGGACATCTGCTTGCCCTCCACGCAGAGGGCTATGGGGAAGGAGCGGGGCGGGATGGCGGCGAGGATGGATTTCGCCTCCTCCGACAAGGCTTTTTTGATCTCAGACTCCGAGGGATCATCGGGGAGCTTGACCTCCTTGAGTTCGATCTCCTCCACGCGGCACATCCCCGAAAGACGCTTCTTGTACTCGGCGGCGGCCTCGCGGAGGTAGGACTCCTTCAGGTTGCCCACCGTGATGAAGCGGACGGTCTGGGGCATCATAGGCGCACCTCCTCAGGGACTTCGGTGATGATCTTTTCAATGGGGGAATCGGTCTCGCCCACCAGCATGGTGACGGCGTTGGGGGAGGCGATGCGGAGGGTGAAATCATACCCCGCCAGGGCGGAGTTGGTCTCGTCGAAAGCAATATCGGGGTGGTTGTTCTCCTCGCTCAGGTGGGCCAGCAGGAAGTGGGTGGTTCCCTGCTCCGCCAGCTCGGCGGCGAGATCGGCGCACTCACGGTTGGAGAGGTGGCCGCGCTTGCCTCGGATGCGGAGCTTTAAGTCGTAGGGATAGGGGCCGTCCATGAGCATATCCACGTCGTGGTTGGACTCCAGGACGATGGCCTCACAGCCCGTCAGCCCCTCGCGGAGAGTTTCAGTGACGTGGCCGATGTCGGTGGCGTAGCCCACGCGGACGGTCCGCTCCCCATCGGGGAACTCGAAGCGATAGCCCACCGAGGCGCGGCTGTCATGGGGAGTCTCAAAGGCGGTGACGGTGACCTCCCCCACCTTTGCGGTAAAGGGGGCCTTCTCATACATCCGAAAGCACTTACATAGGGCCTCGGGTTGGGTATCCCGGTAGCGCAGAGCGGACTTGTAGAGGATGTGGACCGGGATGGGGTGCTTCTTGGCCAGGACCTCCAGGGCGGCGATATGATCGTTATGCTCGTGGGTGATGAAGATCGCGTCCAGGGTCGCTATATCCACGCCGATCTCCTTGAGGGAGGCGAGGAGGGTGCGGGTACACTTCCCCGCGTCGATGAGGATGCGGGCGGTGGGAGTCTCCAGGTAGGCGGCGTTGCCCCCCGAGCCCGAGTAGAGGGTACAGAGGCGGTAGTTCGGCATGGACGATTACCCCTTGAAGTAGTTGGCCAGGTAGCTGTCCCAGACGAAAAGGTAGAGGGCCTCGCACATGAACACCACCAGGAAGGGGATGATGACGGTCAGCATCCAGCGGGACTTCTCGGCGCGGGCCTTTTCGGCGGCGACGAAGGCCTGCTTCTTCTCCTCACTCCAGTCGGCGGGGAGCATCTCCACCGTTACGTCCTTGTTGACGAAGCCGCGGTTATAGATCAGGTAGGCGACGATCAAGGCGCCGAAGACCAGGAAGTAGGCGATCATGACGCCAAAGATCAAGGTGTCGTTGTGCTGTGCTTCTCCTACGGCGAGGCATCCGTACCAGATGACCAGCAGGAAGAGGGTCATACCCACGGTTGCCCACAGACGGCGTTTGGTCTCTCGGTCCATGGGCTTCTGCTCCTTGGGGGGAATGCCGTTCTTCCCAAGGTCGGGACGCTTTTTGTTGGGTGAAAACATGGTTTCTCCTTAACTTACAGTTGATTTTGTAACTTCTTGTTGTTTTTCGGCAGAAATCAGAAGATTCTGGCGGCGCCCACGGGGCGGATGCGAAGGTCGTAGGTGGCACCCTCGCCGAAGGCTCCGTCCATGAGAGCGGTGAAGGCCTCCACCCGCTCGGCGGGGACGTAGGCCTGAATGGTGCCCGCGAAGCCGCCTCCGTGGACACGGAAGGCACCCTTCCCGCCCGCGAAGAAGCTGTCGCAGAGGCAGAGGGCCAGGGACAGGCCCTGCTCGGTGATATTCTTGGTGGTGTAGACGTTCTGGAGGTAGCAGAAGGAGGAGCGGCCCGAGGCCAGTACGCCCTTGAAGTAGTCCTCCACGGCGGCGTC
>JAGAIH010000184.1 GCA_017626655.1 Clostridia bacterium
GACGACACCGACATCCTCTCCCCCGCCGCCAAAAAGACCGCCGAGGCCACCCTCGCCCCCCTCGTCCCCCCCGACGCGGCGGGGGACTTCACCCAGAGCCTCATCGAGCTGGGCGCCCTGGTCTGTACTCCCGGGGAGCCGAAATGTAGTGACTGCCCCCTCCACCTCCTCTGTACCGCCCACCGAGAAGGGAAGGAGCGGGACCTCCCCGTCCGTATCGCCAAGACCAAACGGCGGGTGGAGGAGCGCACCGTGCTGGTCATCCGCCTCGGAGATGGCGGCACTACTACAAAGATCGCCCTCCGCAAGCGTCCCCCCGAGGGGCTTCTGGGAGGCCTGTACGAGTTCCCCTGCATGGAGGGTCACGCCACCCCCGACGAGGTCCGCGACCACCTGACCGCCCTCGGCCTCACCGTGGGGGAGATCGCCCCCCTTCCCGCCGCCAAGCACCTGTTCTCCCACATTGAGTGGCGCATGATCGGGTATGCCGTGGAGGCGGAGGCTGTGACCGAGGCTGTGGAGGATTGGTTCTTTACCGATGTGAGTGAGGTGGATGGGGTGTATGCTATTCCGTCGGCTTATGGGGCGTATCGACCGTATTGCTTCATATAAGATTTATACCCATCTGCCTTTTGGCGGATGGGTTTTCTTTGTGCGAAACAATTGACAAATGATGGATGATATGCTATAATATAAAGGCCAAACAAATCGAATATTCAGAAGTAGGGTATTTCTTACGGGAATACTGTACCTTTTTTCAGCATATCCTATTCAAACGTGAATATGGCAAAAGCGCAAATTCCGGAATAGGATACAAAGGATAAGATAATACTGTGGATCCCTCTTCTGTTTTGATTTGTTTGGCGACAATCGGAGTTGGCGTTTTTCGTGCGTTGGCTTCGGCTGGCGCACTTTTATTTTTGAGGAGGTAAATATGAAAAAAGTTGTGCTGTTTGTCACCGTAGCCTTGTTGGGTGTCTTTTTGATTTCATGTGGAAGCAAGGTAGAATGGCCTGATACGAAATTGGGTAATATGCTTCCAGTAATCGAGGATGCAAAGGGGGAAATAGGTTATGAATCTACCGATTCATTGCGCATCACATTAAAAGAAATCAGCGAGCAACAGTATTATGATTATATAGAATCCTGCAAGGAAAAGGGCTTTACTGTTGATGTTAAAGAAGAAACGGATTCGTTTGTTGCATTCAATCAAGATGGATACAAAGTGGATTTGTCCTATTTCTCGGATGGGTATTTATGGATTGAGATTGAGGTTCCAATTAGTATGTCAACGATTACATGGCCGAAAAGTGAGATCGTCAGCCTTCTTCCTGTACCTAAATCAAATTATGGTAAGATAAATTCCGAATCAGATTCTTGTTTCATTGCATACCTAGGTAATACATCAAAAACTGAATATGATGCCTATGTTGAAGCCGTTTATGCACAGGGCTTCTCTGTGGATTACAATAAGGGAACCGATTTCTTTTATGGTGATAATGTGGATGGGTATAGTGTAAGTATCAAATATGAGGGCTTCAACACGATGTTTGTTCGCATCGATGAACCCGAGGAGGAAACAGTTCTTGAAACCAGTACGCAACCTTCAAATCCCCAGCAGGGCGATAAGGAAACACAGCAAACACCGTCTCAAGGTGGGAATCATACGATTGGGATCGATCCCGACTTTAAGGCTGCCATGGATAGTTATGAACAGTTTTTTGATGAATATTGCACTTTCATGAAAAAATATAGTGAATCAGATGATCCGTTAAGTATGATGGATGATTATGCGAAATTCACGTCTCAATATGCGGAAACTATGAGCAAAATTGAAGCCTTAGAAGAGGGCGATATGAACACAGCAGAAGCCATATATTACGCTGAAGTTATGAATAGAATTAACAAAAAACTACTGGAAGTTACAGGCTGATAGTTATTGTTTTCTCCCCGCAAGCCCCGCTTGACAAAATTCCAACCCCCGTTTGCTTGACAGACGGGGGCTTTTCGGTTATAATGGGGGCAGAAAACCACTCCGTGAACGAAAGGAGACCCAACCATGCTTGCCTTGAGCGAAAACATCCGCCGCCTGCGGAGAGCCGCGGGACTGTCCCAGGAGGAGCTGGCGGGACGGCTGGGCGTCAGCCGCCAGAGCGTCAGCCTGTGGGAGCAGGGGGTGACCAACCCCACCGTGGAGAACATCTACGCCATGGCCGAGGTGCTGGGGGTCAGCTTCAACGAGCTGATGGCCGCGCCGGCCGACCCTGCAC
>JAGAIH010000185.1 GCA_017626655.1 Clostridia bacterium
CCCGAGTTTAAGAGCCTGGAGCAGGAGATCCGCTGATCCCACTTCTTGACGATCTCCTCTTTACTTTTTGGTACTTTTATGCTATAATATAGTCAGAAAACAGCCTTCATCTTGTAAATGGTGAACATTCATCTTCAAATATTGCCAACCATCCGCAAGGTGACGGCTCCGGAAAGGAGATCACCCATGAAAGAATTTTTCGGTCCCGACGTTCTGCTCCGCACAGATGCGGCCAAGGCCCTCTACGCGGGAGTCAAGGATCTGCCCATCATCGACTACCATTGCCACCTGAACGAGAAGGAGATCGCGGCTGACCGCGGCTTCTCGGACCTGGGCGAATTGTGGCTGGGGGGCGACCACTACAAGTGGCGCGCCATGCGGATGTGCGGGGTTGACGAGAAGTACGTAACCGGCGATGCCGACTTCTCCGAGAAGTACGTGAGGTACGCCTCCATCTTCCCAAGACTGGCGGGCAATCCTCTGTACTACTGGACCCAGATGGAGCTGGGCTTGATCTTCGATATCCATGAGCCTCTTGGCCCCGATACCGCCGAGGGCATCCGTGAGAAGGCCAACGCCAAGCTGACGGGTATGAAGGTCAGCGATCTTCTGAAGCAGTTCAAGGTGGAGTACATCGCCACCACCGACGATCCCGTGTCGGAGCTATCGGCACACGGGGTGTACGGTGACACCAAGGTGGCTCCCACCTTCCGCCCTGACCGTATCATCGGTCTGGACGAGACCGCCATCGCCGAGCTGGCCGCCGTTTCGGGCATCGCCACCGACACGCTGGAGGGTTTGAAGGCGGCTCTGACCGCCCGTCTGGACTACTTCGTGGCTCACGGCTGCCGCATAAGCGACCACGGCATGGATTGGCTTCCCGCCGCCGATTGCGGTGAGACCGCCGCCGCCGAGCTGTACGCCAAGCGGGGCGAGCTGGATGCCGAGGACAAGTGGACCCTGACCTCCCATCTTCTGCACTTCGTGGCCGCTCTGTACGCCGAGAGACATATGGTGATGCAGCTCCACTTCGCCACCTACCGAAATGTCAACACCGCCATGTTCGGGCAGGTGGGGCGCGACGCGGGCTTTGACATCATGCGCGGTGGGGTGGACACCGACCGTCTGGTGGTGTTCCTGGACACTCTGAACAAGGAGGGCAAGCTCCCCAAGACGGTGCTGTACACCCTGAATCCCGCCTGCGTGCCCGCTCTTTGCACCCTGTCGGGGGCGTTCCCGAACGTCCGCGTGGGCGCGGCCTGGTGGTTCAACGATACGGTGGAGGGCATCCGCCGTCAGCTCAAGCTCACCGCCGAGTACGCCGTGTTGGGCACGAGTCTCGGTATGCTCACCGACTCCCGCTCCTTCGCCAGCTACGCGCGGTTCGATTTCTTCCGTCGCATTCTGGCGGATGTGGTCGGCGAGTGGGTGGAGAACGGCGAGTACGATATGAAGCACGCCGAGAAACTGATGTATGACGTTTGCTATGGGAACGTCAAGGAGTTTTTGGGACTGTAAGACCGAATCCAACCAATTTCGGAGGTTCATAGCCATGTATGAAATTCCAATAGAACCCCGCCAATTATATGAAGGCTGTATTCTGGCCGCCATCGCTCACGCCGTCTCGGTGGGTCTGTACCCCGAGCTGGATTACGAGCATTCGTGGGACAACATGACCTACTGCACGAATGATTCCGCAGGAAGCCGCGGGGCCATCACCTTTCACCCTGACGGCATCGTGGGGGTATTCCAATGCGCCGACTCGGACAGTCCCGCGGATGCCCTGCGCCTGTTTGACGGCGCACCAAATGCGATTCTGGAGATCGCCCAAAGCGAAGCCCTGCAATACGTATTAAGCGATATCGAAGGTGTGGCAACGCCTGTGATCACAGCCGCGTTTTATGGAACATGGGAACAGCTATTCAGCACACAGTCCATGTATGAGCTGATGGATTGCGGTGGGAATATGATCCGGACACAGCTCCTTCCCTCTCAGGATGCCCTGCCTGTTTGGCAAGAATATTACGATTTGGATGCAAGTCAGATCGAGCTGATTCATCGTCTGTTCCGCCAAAAACTGAATGCGCAAGGGAATTCCGTCGTGTTACTTCATGATGATATGAAGGCCTTGTACGGTGACACCGAGGAATGCCTCGTTTCATTGAAGGAATTGAATATCACAGTCTCAAAGTAATGCAAGCAAAAACAAACGACAAGGAGAATACGCCATGCAAATGACCTTCCGCTGGTACGGCGAGGGAAACGACCGCATCAGCCTATCCGATATCAAGCAGATCCCCGGTGTGACGGGGATCGTCTGGGCTCTGCACCACAAAATGCCCGGTGAGATTTGGGAGGAGCATGAGATCGCCGAGGTGAAGCGTCAGCTGGATGAGTACGGCTTCAACATGGACGTGGTGGAGTCGGTGAACGTCCACGACGACATCAAGATCGGTCTGCCTACAAGGGATCAGTATATTGAGAACTACAAGCAGTGCATCCGCAACCTCTCGAAATTCGGGGTGAAGGTGATCTGCTACAACTTCATGCCCATCTTCGATTGGACGAGATCCAACCTCTTCCACCCCGTAGGCGACGGCTCCACCGCTCTGTTCTACGAGAAGAACATGATCCAGGACGACTACAACGCCATGGCACAGTACATTCTGGACTTCACCGAGAAGTACCATATGTCCTTCCCCGGCTGGGAGCCCGAGCGCATGGCCAAGCTGGATGAGCTCTTCAAGGCCTATGAGGGCATCGACCACGAAAAGCTGTGGGCGAACCTGAAATACTTCCTGGAGGCCATCATGCCCACCTGCGAGGAGTGCGGCATCAAGATGGCCATCCACATGGACGATCCGCCGTGGGATATCTTCGGCCTGCCCCGCCTGCTGGTGGACGAAGCCTCCATCGACCGATTCCTCAAGATGGTGGATCACCCTTGCAACTGTCTGACGCTCTGCTCGGGCAGTCTGGGCGCCAATCCCGACAATAACGTGGCAGCCATTGTCCGCAAGCACTGCGACCGCATCGCCTTTGCCCACATCCGCAACGTGAGGCACTTTGAGAACGGCGACTTCTCCGAGGCCAGCCACCGCGACTGCGACGGCGACACGGGGATCCTGGACATTCTGAAGGCCTACCACGATTGCGGCTTTGAGGGGTACATCCGCCCCGACCACGGCCGTCACCTGTGGAATGAGGGCCCCGGGACGGTAAGACCCGGTTACGGGCTGTATGACCGCGCCATGGGCATCATGTATATGCTGGGCGTTTGGGATATGCTGGATAAGCTGAAGGAGAATTGAATTTTTCGGGGCTTTCAAATTGGGGTTTATCGAACTGTTTGAAAGGGTAAAAATGCCCATGACGGTAAACTCCCCCACCGCCTGCGGG
>JAGAIH010000186.1 GCA_017626655.1 Clostridia bacterium
AGCACGGCGCCGATGGGACGGAGAATGTCCTTTTGGCGGAAGTAGACGGTACCGTCCTGAAGTTTCTTTTTCATGTACAGATTCCTTTCATGGGTATGTGATTTTGCTTTGCTCACAGTATAGCACAGCCGAGGCCATATGTCAAGAAACTATTGGTTGTAAATCACTCAACAGTCGGGTGAGATTCGCCTCTATTCATATAGTGTCCGCAGGGATGGATTTGGTTTGGTCTTTTTTCAAAAAAACCAAAATAATTTTCCGCCGTCCAACCGACCGACACACCTTGACAGGAGTCGAGGAATCATATATAATATAGGTATCGCATAGGGTAGTGGGGGAGGTGATCCTGTGTCATACGTTCTGTTCTTTCTGGGCGCCTTGTGGTATACCCTGGGCGCTCTGGTGATCTGCGGTCTGGCGGTGTCCCTGTGCCGCAAGCTCTTCGTCTCCATGATGGGCGGCGGCTTCGGACGAGGGGTAGTGCTGGCCACCTCGGTCATCGGTACCCCCATCCACGAGCTGGGCCATGCCCTCATGTGTATTCTGTTCGGTCACAGGATCACCGCCATGTCCCTGTGGCAGCCCTTCTCAAACGACGGGAACCTGGGCTACGTCACCCACGCCTACCGCCGCAAGAATCTCTACCACGTCCTGGGCAATCTCTTCATCGGCGTGGGTCCCATCTTCAGCGGGCTGGGGGTGCTGACCCTGGCTCTGCTTTTGGGCTTCCCCGCTACCCTTCGGGACTACACCGCCACCGCCGCCGCCATGGCGGGCCGGGGTGAGGGTGGAATCCCCCTGTTTCTGGAGGGGCTGAAGATGCTCCCCCGCGTCTGGGGCGAGCTGACCGACACGGGGCGGGCAGTTCCCCTCTGGGTCCAGATCGCGGCCCTTGTGGTGATCCTGTCGGTGTCCCAGCACATCAGCCTGTCTCCCGCCGACATCAAGGGCGCGGCCACGGCGCTCCCCATCTACGGAGTCCTGCTCCTGCTCCTGACCTTGATCTGCGGGCTTCTGGGACAGACGGCCATGGATACGGTCACCGCCGCCCTGAGCCTGTTCTCGGCCTACATGACCGCCCTGTTCGTGGTGGTCCTGGTCGCCTCTCTCCTCCAGCTCCTCATCGCCCTGCCCGTGTGGCTTCTGCGGATGCTGTTCAGACGGTGACCCTACATCAAAAATCACGGAGGTCTTCCATGACGACCAAACGCATCACCAAAAAGCAAGCCGCCGAGATGGCCCGCATGGCCGCGATCGTGGAGCGGCTGAAGGAGGTCTACCCCGAATCGGTCTGCGCCCTGGAATGGGGCGGTCAGCATGGCGGGGAGGCGGATTTTCTACTTCGCGAGAGCTGGAAGCTCCTGGTCATGGGGCGGCTCTCGGCCCAATGCACCGACGCACGGGTGAACATCGTCTGCAAGGATCTGTTCGAGAAATTTCCCACCGTACAGGCCATGGCGGAGGGAGATATCGCCGATATCGAGGCCATCGTCCGCCCCTGCGGGCTGTACCACACCAAGGCGCAGAACATCAAGGACGCCTGCCGCATCCTGGTGGAGGACTACAACGGCATCGTCCCCGACGATATGGATGCCCTCCTGGCCCTGCCCGGGGTAGGGCGCAAGATCGCCAACCTGCTGTTGGGCGATATCTACAAGAAGGGCGGCGTGGTGACCGACACCCACTGCATCCGTATTTGCGGGCGGCTGGGCTTCTATGACGAGAGCGTCAAGGCCCCCTTGAAGGTGGAGCGCATCCTGACCCCCCTGATCGCCCCCGAGGAGCAGAGCGATTTCTGCCATCGGATCGTGCAGTTCGGCAGAGATACCTGCTCGGCAAGGTCACCGGCTTGTGAGGGGTGTCCTTTGGGGGATGTTTGCAAGCGGGGTTCGGCGAAATAAGAAGCAAAACGGTTGCTTACCGTCCTGAGGGAGGTAGGCAACCGTTTCTTATTGGATTATTTGGTGGAAGCCTCCCCCGCAGAATGTGCGACGGGCTTTCTCACACTTTGCGGAGGGAGAGGATCATTCCATCAACAAATCAAAAACCATCTTCCTCACCGTCAAATGCATCATCGAAATACCGTTTCGGCTCCTCGGTGTCGGACTCGGTACCGCTGGTGGCGATGTTCTCGCCCAGCCGCAGGAGCCAGAGGTCGGCCTCGGGTCTCACGTAGGGACGGCGTTTGGTGTTATTGTTTTCCATCATGTTCTCCTTTACTGCGCGTTCTTGTAGGCGATGGCGGAGAGTCCGTAATTGTAAAGAGCTTTCACCAGCGCGGCGATTTCGGTGTCGCTGCTGTTCTGCTTTTTGCAGACATAGGACTTGACGCTATAAGTCACGGTCTGAATCTTTTCACCGTTCAGAACCAGTTCGGCGGTGAAGACCTTGTCGAACTCGGTGGCGTAGACGGCGTCGGTGTAGAGAATGTAGGTATCGGCGGTATCCTCCACGAGGATCAGATCGTCGGCGGTGTAGGTCTTGCCGTTGACGGTCAGAGTCACACCCGTGAGGTCGGCGGCCTTGATCTTGAAGTAGACGCGGTTGACGTAGGCGAAGCGCACGCCTGCGGCAGAGAAGCAAAAATCCTCACGGGTCTTGTCCGACAGAGTGAAGTCGGTGTCGGTCACGTCCTCCCACTCGGAGGGAGCCACCGTAAAGCCGTCGCTGACGGGGGTGTCCTCGTTGTAGTTGGCGTAGTCCTGGGCGGCGTCACCGTAGGCCAGGAGATCGGCCAGAAGGGTGGCCAGAGCCTCGTTTTCGGGGTTGGCGGCCAGGGCGTCGTCACAGTATGCGCGGACGCTGTAGGTTTCCTTCACATCCAGTACGGTCTCGGTGCCATCCTCGGAAATCAGGATCAGCTCGGCCTTGACGTTGTCGCCCATGCACTGGGGAGGAATGCGGCCGAAGATGAACTTGTACTCGCCGCTTGCCTCGTCCAGGACGCCGCTTACCAGGGTGGTCTCACCGTGGTAGGTGAAGCGCATTTGGGCGGCGGTGTGGGCGGGGGTGAGGACGGCGTAGTAGTTGAGGGCGAGGGATTGGCCGAGGGATACGCTGGCACCGGTGAGTTTGGATTCGGTGGGGGTGTAGATCGCGTGAACGGTGATGTTACCGCCGTTAGAGAGATCGAAATCTTCCCAGACACCGGTGTAGCCGGGCTTGTGGGGGACGGCGGGAATTTCAATGCTGTGGTCGGTGTTCCAATAGGGGACGGTGGCAACGGTTTTGCCGTCGGCGATGAAGG
The DNA here is from genome assembly GCA_017626655.1 of Clostridia bacterium. The sequence continues at coordinate 3,248 of JAGAIH010000186.1, forward strand.
TTATGGTGAATTGGGTGGGGGTGCATTTTATATATCCATTCACCCAATAATCATCTCTTAATAGTTCACAAATGTTTGCTGTGCCGACACCTATTCCAGAACTGGAATTCCACAGACGACCATAAAACCAACCATATTCATTTTTTAGAGAAACGTTGTTTAAGCTTTTACAATTATAGAAAGCATATGGTTCAATCAATTTTAATTTTTCGGGCAAAACCACATTATTTAAGTTTGAACAATTAATAAACGAATCAGATCGTATTGCTTCTAATTGAGAGTTGTTTAAAAATTGTACACTCTCTAAACTTGTGCATCCCGCAAAAGTACCATTTGGGATATCCTTCACATTATGTGGTATTGTTATCCTTTGTAAACTTGTACAGCCATAAAAAGCACTCGCTCCAAGGCCAGAAAGATTGGAACCTATCTCAAACTCAACATTGGATAGATTTCTACAATATTTAAATCCAGCGGTGTTAATACTCTCTGTTTCTTTGGGGATAAAAATATAGGACAAGGAGGTACACTCTGTAAAAGCATATTCTTCAATTCTAAAAACGCTATCAGATAGATCCACATTTTTTATGTTGTAACAAAATGCGAAGGCATACGCTCCAATTTGAGTTATTCCGTCTTCAACTACCACCGAATTTATGTTGGCTTGATATTTGCACCAAGGAGCTCTATAATTGACATATCTGTTACTATAATCTGACATTTCCCCCTCTCCACTAATCTTCAAAATCCCTGTCTCGGTATCCAGTGTCCAAGTCACATTATCACCCTGTGCTCCACACTCCCCCGAGTACACTTCCGCGCTCGCCATCACCGCGCCAATCAAAACCATCGCCGCGATCAAAGCCAGACAGAACCCCATCCGCAGAATCCATTTTAAGCGGACACGTTTCGTTCTTTCCATCATTTTCATAAACCTCCTATGGAAAATATTTTACCCCTTTATTATAGTACAAATCTTTACTAAAGTCAATAGTAAATTTGTTTATTAGATATAATAAAAGTACACAAATTTCCATAGGAGTTTTTTATGCACTACACCAAACGCCTCCGCGACCTCCGCGAAGACCACGACAAGACCCAGCAGCAGATTGCCGAAGTCCTCGGCACCTCCCAGACCATGTACGCCCGCTACGAGCGGGGGGCCAACGAGCTGCCCATCCGCCATCTGCTGGTACTCTGTAGCTATTACGGTGTCTCCGCCGACTACATCCTCGGCCGCACCGACAATCCCAAAACAAACAGATAACCGCCCGTGTGTTTGGTGTCACATGGGCGGTTATTCTTGTTAAATCTGCTTATGCACACTCTTATACTCATCGTAATACCGATAGTAAGGACATCTCCCCGTCTGCCCCGAGATAAACGAGATCATCTCGTCCTCATCCAGGTTCACCTGGCAGACGTAGGCGTCCAGGTCCTCGTCGTAGTCGTAGAACTCGCACTCCTCACAACGGCCCGCTGTGGGCTTCTTTGGCTCCTTTGGGGGCTTTTTCTTTTGGGTATCTTCCATGTGGGGTCACTTCCCTTCTGTTTTCTGCTATCAGTATACCACATTTCGGGGAATTTGTCAAGGGGGCGGCACGAAATCGGGCGGGCGCGCATAGGATGGATAGAAACGACCCTATGGGAGGTACTTATGGAACGAAATACGAATCGGATACAGACGCCCGCTCCGACACCCATCCCCGCGCCCTCGGTCGACCGCCCCTCGGGGGAGATGACGGGACAAGGCAAGCTGGTGTTTCAGATCACCACGGCGGGGGGCGCCATCCCCCTGGAGGGGGCGGAGATCACCCTCCGCAACAGCCGCTCGGTCTCGGACGGAAACGGCGGGGAGGTTATTGCGGTGCTGTTCAGCGGCAGTGACGGAAAGAGCGAGGTGCTGACCCTCCCCGCGCCCGCCAGGAGCCTGTCCCTGGAGCCCGCCAAGGATGGCGCGCCCGTCCCCTACGCCCTCTACAACGCCGACGTCAGGCTCCGAGGCTTCTACGGTCAGTCCTACATCCGCATCCCCGTCTTTGACGGCATCACCTCCATCCAGAGAGCCAGCCTCATCCCCCTGCCCGAGAACGGCTTTGAGGACGGGGTACGGCCCGATGGGGAGAAGTTCTATGAGGGCGAAAGCCCCGATCTGTGAGGAAAGGAGATCGCCATGGCCACAGGTCTGCCCATCATTCCCGAATCCATCACCGTCCATCTGGGCGAGCCGGATCAGCCCGCCCCAAACGTGACGGTTCCCTTCCTGGACTACGTCATGAACGTTGCCTCCAGCGAGATCTATCCCACCTGGCCCGAGGAGGCCATCCGCGCCAATATGTACGCCCAGATCTCCTACGCCCTCAATCGGGTCTACACCGAATACTACCGCTCCCGCGGGTACGATTTCGATATCACCAGCTCCACCCGCTACGACCAGTACTTCGTCAACGGACGGGATATCTTTGAGAACATCCAGCGCATCGCGGGGGATATATTTAACGACTACATACGCCGACAAGGGGCGGTTGAGCCGCTCTTCGCCCAGTACTGCAACGGCACCACCGTGACCTGCGACGGGCTGTCCCAATGGGGCTCGGTGAATCTGGCCGAATCGGGCTTCACGCCCTACCGCATTCTGACCAACTACTACGGGAGCGACATCGACATCGTACAGAACGCCCCCGTGGGAGGAGTCACCCCCTCGGCCCCCGCCGAGCCTCTGCGTCTCAACAGCGCGGGAGGTGAGGTGAGGCAGCTCCAGATCCGCCTCAACCGCATCTCCGACAACTACCCGAGCATCCCGAAAATCCCTTACCCCAACGGCATTTTCGGCTTTGAGACCGAGGAGGCGGTGAAGGCCTTCCAGCGCATCTTCAACCTCACCGACGACGGAGTGGTGGGCAACGCCACCTGGTACGCCATCCAGCGGATCTATACGGCGGTGAAGCGGTTGAACAGCCTGAACTCCGAGGGGCTTCGCTACAACGAGGTGGACCGTCAGTTCCCCGAGACCCTGTCCTTGGGGGATCAGAACACGGGGGTGGCGCTGTTGCAATACTATCTGGACTTTCTCTCGGCCTACTACGATTCCATCCCGCCCCTGGAGTCCGACGGGATCTTCGGGGAGTCCACCCGCAACGCGGTCTACGCCGCCCAGGCGGTCTTCGGGCTTCCCGTGGACGGCGTGGTGGGGGAGCGGACCTGGAACGCCATCGTGGACGCCTACTACGGCATCGTCCGCCGCATTCCCGTGTCCTACGTAGAGGGGAACACCATTCCCTTCGGCGGGGAGGTTCTGCGGCAGGGGTCGGAGTCCGAGGCGGTCCGAGTCCTGCAATCCTACCTGGACTTCATCGCGGGCTATTTCCCCGAGATCCCTGCCGTGACTCCCACGGGCTACTTCGGGCCCCGCACCGAAGCCTCGGTGAGGGCTTTCCAGGAGGTGGTGGGACTCCCCGCCAGCGGCATCGTCAACGCCGTGACCTGGGGGGCGATCACGGATCTGTACAGCGATCTGTATATTGGAAGCCGACTGAACGAGGGACAGTATCCCGGCTCCGCGGTGGGGAGCTGACAAGGAGGAATCATGGCCACAACACCCTTTGAGACCCAAGCGATCTACAATCTTCAGCGCTACCTGCGCCAGCTTTCCCGCTTCGATCCCGCTATCCCCGCAGTGGACGAGGACGGCATCTTCGGGGAGGAGACCCGCGCGTCCCTGTCGGCCTTTCAGCGCAAGTACGGCTTGCCCATCACGGGGACCGCCGATCCTGAGACCTGGGCAAGGCTGTTCCGGGAGTACCTCGCCTCGGTGGAGGAGCTGACCCGCCCTCTGCCCGTGTACCTGTTCCCCCGCTTTCCCGCGGACTACTCGGTAGGGGCGGGGGACGAGAATCTGCTGGTGGGAGTGATCCAGTACCTGTTGCGGGAGCTGTTGACTCTCTACGGTAAGGACGTGGAGCTTCTCCCCCTGGACGGCGTGTTCAACGAGCTGACCGAGCGGGCGGTCAGAGATTTTCAAACGGTGCAGCACCTCCCCCCCGACGGTCGGGTGGATCGGGTCACCTGGAATCGTCTGGCGCAGGCGGCGGAGAGGGGCTTGAATGAGAATCCGTGGGAATGAAAATTGCAGTTTATCGGGCTGAGGCCCGATAAACTGCAAATGATGTGCGCTGCGGGCGGAACCGCAGGCGCAATGAAGTTCGCCTTGGCGAAATGATGTTGCCCCGTTGGGGCAAATGATGTGCGCCCGATGGGCGCAACGGAGGAGAACGACGCCCTTTGGGCGTGAAATACTCCACCCGACAAACCCCAATTTGAAGCTTACCTCCCCATAGAAAAAGACGGCTCACATGTCTGTGAACCGTCTTTTTTGATTCGGGAAGGATTACTGATTTCCGTCGAAGTTCATGGCCATCTGGCCCTGCTCACCCAGCTCGGCGCGGTGCTTCTCCAGAAGCTTTGCGATGCGGGTGTTGGGATCCAGCAGGCTGGAGATGGTGGCATCGTGGTTCAGGGTGTCGATGATGTGCGCCACGTACTTGCACATATTGACCTCCACGTACCAGGGCTTTTCCAGGATCTCGGGCTTGCGGTATGCCAGGTTGGTGGTGAAGATCTTGTCGATGATGCCCTCCTCGTAGGCCTCGTCGAAGGCGGCAAAGCCGTCGGTGAAGAGACCGAAGGTGGCGAAGTTGAAGACGCGCTTGGCGCCGTAGACCTTCTTCAGCTGGGTGGCCACGTCCAGAAGAGAGCCGCCCGAGGAGATCATATCGTCCACGATGATGACGTCCTTGCCCTCCAGATCCTGTCCCAGGTACTTATGCTCCAGGATGGGGTTCTTGCCGTTGACAACGGTGGAGTAGTCGCGGCGCTTGTAGAACATACCCACGTCCACGGCCAGGGAGTTGGAGTAGTTGATGCAACGGCCCATGGCGCCCTCGTCGGGGGAGATCATGACCACGTGATCTTTGTCGATGATCACGTCGGGGACATTCTTGACCATGGCCTTGATCATCTGGTAGTTGGGCATGACGTTGTCGAAGCCCGACAGGGGAATGGCGTTGGCCACGCGGGGATCGTGAGCGTCGAAGGTAATGAGGTTGGCCACACCCATATTCACCAGCTCCTGGAGCATCATGGCGCAGTCCAGGGACTCGCGGGTGGTGCGCTTATGCTGGCGTCCCTCATAGAGCATGGGCATGATCACGGTGATGCGGCGGGCCTTACCGCCGATGGCGGCGATGATACGCTTGAGGTCGGCGTAGTGATCGTCGGGGCTCATGGGCACGATCATGCCGTGCATCTTGTAGGTCACGCCGTAATTGAAGATATCGCAGAAGATGTAGACGTCCTGACCGCGCATGGACTCCTTGATGAGGGACTTACCCTCGCCCGAGCCGAAGCGGGGGCAGGAAACGTGGGCCAGGTAGGTGTCCTCGTCATCGTGGCGTCTCCACTCCTTGAGGTAGGCATCCACGCGCTCAACGAAGGCCTCGGTGCCCTTCATACCAATGACGGTCAACTCGCCGTACAGAGATTCTTTCATGTCGGTAAACCCTTTCGTATCTGTATTTTAGACAAAATTCAACCGAAAATGAGGGATTTTTTCGGCATATCCACCGTAAAAGTCAAAAGTCCTTCCGTGCCACCTGCGGAGACTGATTCCCCGCGGATGCCACGGAAGGGCTGATGGATCAATTACAGGAGCTTGACGAAGCGGCCGTAAGCCTCATCCCAGGCGCCGCGATAAGCGCAGGGAGTGTAGTGCTTGACCTCAAAGGAATTGGCAACGACCTGGCGAGCCTCGGACAGGTTCTTGATGGCGCCAACGGCCATCATCTGGGCAAGCAGGTTACCGATGGAGGTAGCCTCCTCGGGACCGGCGGAGACCTCCAGACCGCAGGCGTCGGCGGTCATCTGGGACAGGAAGTGGTCCTTGGTACCGCCGCCCACCACGTTGATCATGGTGGCCTTCTTACCGCGCAGGTTCTGGATGTTCTCCACGGTGTGGCGGTACTTCAGAGCGAGGGACTCGTAGATGCAGCGGACCACCTCACCCGTGGTCTCGGGGACGTGCTGGCCGGTCTTACGGCAGAACTCGCGGATCTTCTCGGGCATATTGCCGGGGGTGTTGAAGGATGCGTCGTCGGGGTTGATGAGGGACTGGAAGGGAGCGGCCTCCTTAGCCCAAGCCTCCATCTGAGCGAAGCTGTAGTCCTTACCCTCGCGCTTCCACTGACGGCGGGACTCCTGGATGATCCAGAGGCCCATGATGTTCTTCAGGAAACGGATGGTGCCGTTGATACCGCCCTCGTTGGTGAAGTTGGCGGCGCGGGTGGCGTCGTTGATGAGGGGCTGGGGCAGCTCCATACCCATGAGGGACCAGGTGCCCGAGCTGATGTAGATGAAGTCGTCAGCCTGGGAGGGGACGGCCATGACGGCGGAGGCGGTATCGTGGGAGGCCACGGTGTAGACGTTGATGTTGTTCTTTCCCACCTCGTCGGTGATGGAGGGCAGGAGCCCGCCCAGGTTGTAGCCGGGCTGGACGATGGGGGAGAACAGGCTGCGCTTGATGCCCAGCTTATCGGTGAGATCGAAGGCGAAGTCGCGCTTGGCGGCGTCCAGGATCATACCGGTAGAGGCGATGGTGTACTCGGTGGCCATCTTACCGGTGAGGAAGTAGTTGAGCAGGTCGGGGATGAAG
>JAGAIH010000187.1 GCA_017626655.1 Clostridia bacterium
CCCGCTTCAGCGGGTGATGGATGAGGAGAGCGGGTTTTAGATTTCCTTCCTGGTGTCAGCTTTTTCCTTGTCTACCAAAAAGAGAATCCACACCCGGAAGGCCTCTGTGTGTGGCTCTCCTCATCCACCGCTTCGCGGTCCCCCTTCCCCGCTGGGGAAGGCAAAGGAACATACCGATAAACCCAAATTTGAATATTGACCGAACAGTTATTTTCGGCCCTATACGGACAAAAGGCGATACCCACGCGGATATCGCCTTTTTTGTGCTTGTGTTTCGGAAATTTTGTGATATAATGAAAAAGATCTCTCCCCTGCGTGGTCCGCGCCCCCTTTTTTCCGTTATGTAGGGTGAAGGCCTTCCACAAAAGACGAAAGGAGTGAAGAGTATGGACGACAAGGAGATCGTCGCGCTGTATCTGGCGCGCTCCGAGACGGCGATCCGTGAGACCGAACGCAAATACGGGCGCTTCTGCCACGCCATCGCTTACGGCATCCTCCAAAATCAGCAGGACGCTGAGGAGGTGGTCAATGATACCTACCTGCGGCTGTGGCGATCCATCCCGCCCCACGAGCCCGACCCGCTGAAGCCCTACATCGCTATGGTCAGCCGCCGTCTGGCGTTGGACGTGTACGACGAAAAGCACGCCCAAAAGCGGTACGGGCAGGTGCCTGTTCTGCTGGACGAGCTGGCGGAGTGTATCCCCGACGGGGACGGCGGGGAGGATATCGGGGAGTCGGCGGCGTTGCGGGACACGCTGGACAGATTCTTGCGGGCACTCCCCCCAAGGACCCGCAAGATATTCGTGAGGCGGTATTTTTACGCCGACTCGGTGGCCACGCTGGCGGGGGCCTTTCACGTGAAGGAAAGTGCCGTGACCATGCTGTTGCTCCGCACACGGAAAAAGCTGAAGTGGCATTTACAGAAGGAGGGATTTGATCTATGACGGATCGGAATATATTGGACGCCTTTGGGGGCATCAGCCCCGATCTGATCGAGGAGGCGGCACCCCACGGGGGGCAGAAGGAGAGGGATGGGAGAGCTTGGGTGAAATGGGGGGCGATGGCGGCCTGTTTTACTCTTGTGTTGGCGATCTTCACAAGCCTGGGAGGCAAAAGCATCATGACCGCCGCGGTGGTGAATTACGGGCCGGCGATCTTTCTGCCGATACTCATTGCAATCGTCCTGTCATTTGGCGTTTCCTTTGTGAGAAAAGAACAAGGTCAACGGTCCTTCCTGCTGACAAACGGGATCCTTTGGGCGGCGATCAATATTTTGACTGTTCTCGGGATTTGTGTATACTCCACGTATGGGGGCATCAACATGATCGGCAAACTCCCGATCATATTGGTCAGCTCGAACGTGGGCCTGTGCGTATCTCTCGGTATAGGTATGGCGATCATCCGCGCCAAAAAGGAATGGTGGCAGAGGCTGATGCTGTATCTGTTGCTTTTGATGATCTCCGTGGCCGCTTCATGCTTGGCGCACAATGTCATGGCTATGCTTATGAACGGTGACGCGTTTACGGCTCTGTGAAGCAAGAGGAGCGCATAAAAAAGGCGATACCCGCGCGGATATCGCCTTTTCTTTATGAGTGAAATCAGAACACGCGCAGAAGCTCCCCGTCTCCCGCGGCCATAGTAAAGCTGCCCTCGCAGCTCTCCCACGCGCCCGTGGTCTTGTTGAGCTTCTCCAGCCTACCCTCGGCCTTTACGGTGACGGTCACAGGCTCCTTGAAGTCCTTATTGACCAGCATACACTTGTCCCCCGCGAAGAAGCCCGCCACGAGGTTGCCGCCTTCAATGGAGGCATACTTGCCGTAGCCCGCGAAGGGGGTGGTCAGCTCGTCTGGGTCGCCGCCTACGTGGTAGACGGCCTCGGAGGTCATTTCCCCTTCGCCGCAGATGCCCGCATAGAGGGCCTGGAGGTCGGCGTTGATGCGCTTGACGATCTCGTACTTCTCGCCGCGCGTGCCGTCCGAGAGGATGATGCCGTTGTGGTAGGACCAGGGCTCGGTGTGGGCGGTGCCGGGGGTCCAGTAGGTGAAGTAGGAGATGAGGGTGGAGCCGTAGGCCAGGGCGGTGAAGGCCTCCCAGCGGACCTCGGCCTCGGTGGGCCAGCGGTAGTGCCAATGCTCCACCAAAAGGATAATATCCATCCACGGGATCCCCCGCTTCATGGCGTTTTTGCGGATGATCTCCAGGTTATCGTAGTAGTGGGCTCCGTTGACCTCGGCGAAGAGCTTGTTCTCCCAGCCGTTGCGGATACGGTTCTCGTCGCTGACACGGGCGGGGGTCAGGCCCTCCAGGGAGTCCACCTCTCTTTTGCTGAGGTTGTAGTGGTCGTAGGACAGGACGGTGGGGTGGACCACGTCGAAGTAGCCGTCGATATGGCGCTGGTACCGCTGGGCGAAGGTCTCTCCCTCGGCGGGAGGAACGGCGTGGAAGGGGAGGAGATTGATGTACTCCCCGTGTTGGGGGTCGTGGGTGTTGAGGTAGTCGGCCACGCGGCCCAGGGTGGGGAAGTAATCGTCCAGGGGCTCGTCCTTGATGAAGAAGCGGTTGACGGCGGGGTAGTCGGCGTAGTCGGAAATGACGGCGTCCAGCAGAGCCTCCCAGCCCTCCTCCCCTGCCAGGGCTTGCCCGATGCGGGGGTCGCCCACATTGGCCTTGAGGTCCAGCTCCTCGCACCACTTCAGGACCTTTTTGTTGGTCTCGGGGCCGTAGCTGCACTCGATGATGTTGAAGCCCGCTTCCTTGGCCTCTATGAGGCGCTCCTTGGAGAGGAATTCGGGGCGGATGCCGTACCAGTAGGTGATGGGGTACTGTTTCATGGGGATGATCTCCTTTCTTGGTCAAAAAAACGCGGGATCGGGGTAAATTCCCGACCCCGCGCAGGGCTATGTTTGCTTGGATCAGCTGATGCCGTTCTTCTTCTCGAAGGTGCGGATCTTGGACTGAAGGGCGCGGTCTACGGATCTCTGCTTGCCTGCGTAGACGGCGGAGAACTCACGCTTGCTCTGCATGGCCTCGGCGAAGGCCTGGAGCATAACGCTGCCCAGAGGCAGGTTGTAGGCCAGAATGAAGGAGTTATCGAAGTTATCGTGGATGATATCAATGATGGCGGCGGCCTTCTCGTCGTCCACGCACTGCACCTGGAGGCACTCCTTGTAGTACACGGGAATGAGGATCTTGGCCGTCTCGCGGTTGAGCACCTCGACTACGGTGGAGATGAAGGCCAGATCGGTGGAGGTAGCCAGGATGGCGCCCATCTCGGTGGTATCGTGGGCGGAGGTGGTGTACTTCTTATCCGACGCGAAGAGCATGGGGTAGGGGAGCACGGCGGCATCGCCCTCCATCTGACGGAGGATGGCGTTCTCCAGGGAGCCCAGACGCTGGTAGCCGACGATGAGGCATTCGTCCTGGGTAAAGGCGGTGAGAAGATCCACGTCTCC
>JAGAIH010000188.1 GCA_017626655.1 Clostridia bacterium
CCCGAACTACACCTACGGCGGAGACCCCTACCTCTGCGACTCCTACATCAACCGCATCGCCGCCGCCTACGGTCTGGAGGGGGGCAAGACCTACATCAACCGCGCCGTCAACGGCGACAAGACCGGTGACCTGGCCCGCCTCCTGCCCTCCCTGGAAAACGCGGTCAAAAACGCCGAGATGATCATCCTCACCATCGGCGGCAACGACCTTCTGGGCCTTCTTCCCGAGATCGCCTATATGCTTTCGGGCCAGCAGGTGTCTGATTTTGCCCAGGCGGTAGCCATCTTCTCCAAAGCCACCCCCGACCAGTACGAAGCCCTGCAAAACGACCCCGCCTTCGTCACCCGCATGAAGACGGTCCTGGAGGAAGTCGGCACCAACCTACAGACCATCGCGACCTTCTTCAAGGAGAAAGCCCCCGACGCGCGGGTGATCTTCTTGAAGCAGTATAACCCCATGCATAACGTCCAGGGCTTCGAGTCCTTCGGGGAATTCGGCGGAGGTTTCCTCGACTCCATCAATCAGGCTGTTGAGCAGGTGGCTACCGCCTTCGGCTACGAGACCGTGGACGTCCCCTCGGTCATCGACGACCGCGCCGAGGAGCTGACCAACATCCGGCTGTTTGATATCCACCCCAACGCAAAAGGCCATCTGGAGATCGCCAAGATTCTGGCCGAGCATCTCGGGTTGACCCTGGAAGATACTGAGGAAACCGAGTCACCCACCGACCCCGTGACCGAAGCCCCCACAGAACCCGAAACTGACGCTCCCACCGAGGAGCCGACCGAAAAGCCTACCGAAGCCCCCACCGAGGACACCACAGCCGCGCCCACCGAAAAGCCTGCTGATACCGATCCCCCCGCCGAAAAGAAGGGCTGTGGCGCCTCCGTTGGTATCCTGTCGGTACTGCTTCTGACGGTTTGCGCCTCCTTCATCATGAAGAAGAATCGCTGAACGAAACCAAATTTTTTATAAGTATGCGGAGAACCGTTCTCACAGGGAACGGTTCTCTTTGTATGTGTCAAGCGGATACGGGGAAACTTAATACTATTAAATTTCCCCGCCGCCTATTGAAAACACACCCGAAAAATGCTATAATCACATAAGTTTGTGCCCTGAAAATACGAATGCGAGGTAAAAACAATGCAAGCAATGCTCGATTGGACCTGGGGAGACATCAACAACGGCGACATCGGCCCCGGTACGTTCAGCTGGTTTCATCTTCTTTGGCTTGGCATTATGATCGCCGCCTGTATCATCTTGGGCCTGACCGTAGCCCGCAAGCACAATCCCAAGTACGACCGCATCATGATCGGGATCTTCGCCGTCATTCTCATCGGCTGTGAGGTCTTCAAGCAGCTCTTCTGGTTCAAGTTCTACGGCTACTACCGATTCGAGATCTTCCCCTACCAGTTCTGCTCGGTGCCCATCTACGTGGCCATCGCCGCCTCGCTCATCCCCTCGGAAAAGGCCCGTGAGCTTTGCTACCGATTCCTGGCCTTCTTCGGCATCATCGGCGGTCTGGCGGTCATGGCGGTCCCCACGGCGGTGCTGTACACCTACTTCGTCCCCATGTCCCTCCACGCCATGCTGTGGCACTCGGTCCTGGTGGTCATGGGCGTCTATCTCATCATCTCCCGCGGCTACGGCAAGAACCTCCGCGAGATGATCGCCCCCGCCGTCATGCTTCTGTGCTTCATCGCCCTGGCCATCGTGGGCAATATCCTGGTGTACCATCTCCACCTCAACACCCCCGCCTGCCAGCCCGGGGATAATCTCAGTATGTTCTATATCTCCCCCTACTACCCCACCCAGCTCCCCCTTTTGGGCGCGGTGCAGGAGGTATCCTACCCCTTGTTCGTGGTCTGCTACCTCTTGTTCTTCAACGGCTTCTCCATGATCGTCTGGGGCGTGACCAAGCTGATCCGCAAACTGCGTAAGGAGCGGACGTGACTTGAATATGAAAGAGCCTTTCCGAAAAGGAGAGGCTCTTGTTTTGAAGATTACATTCTAGTACGCGGTTCAATTCGTAATTCTTAATTCGTAATTCGTAATTGCGGAAGTTATTTGGTAATGATTCGAACAGTATTTCAAATTGGGGTTTGTCGGTGAGTCGGCCGCGTCCATTAGCCTTCCCCAGCGGGGAAGGTGGCACCCGCTTTAGCGGGTGACGGATGAGGAGAGCGGATTGAGTGATTCATACGGGAGAGAGCTGAAGTCTTTGGTGTGCAAGAGGAACTCTCTCCCCCGTTAAGAAACTGCAACCCGCTCTCCTCATCCACCGCTCCGCGGTCCCCCTTCCCCGCTGGGGAAGGCAAAGTGCGCGGC
>JAGAIH010000189.1 GCA_017626655.1 Clostridia bacterium
CCCAAGGTCTACAAGAACCTGCTCCGCGCCGTCAACAAGGGTCTGCCCCTGCTCCACCGCTACTTCCGCGACCGCAAGAAGGTCCTGGGCATGAGCAAGATGCATATGTACGATCTCTACCTGCCTCTTGTGGCCGACGCCGAGCTGAAGCTGGACTATGAGGAGGCCTACGATCTGGTGGTCGAGGGCCTGGCTCCCCTGGGCGAGCGGTATCAGACTCTGCTCCGCGAGGCCCACGACAACGGCTGGATCGACGTGGAGGAGACCGAGGGCAAGCGGAGCGGCGCGTACTCCACCGGCGCTTACGGTCTGCCCCACCCCTACGTCCTGCTCAACTACCAGCCCACCACCAACAACGTCTTCACCATCGCCCACGAGATGGGCCACGCCCTCCACTCCTACCACTCCCAGCAGGCCCAGCCCCAGGAGAAGGCAGACTATAAGATCTTCGTGGCCGAGGTGGCCAGCACCGTCAACGAGGTCCTGCTTCTGAAGTACCTCCTGAAGAAGACCGAGGACGCAGACCTCAAGAAGTATCTCCTGTCCTACTACATGGACATGATCAAGTCCACCTGCTTCCGTCAGACCCAGTTCGCCGAGTTTGAGTTCCTGGCCCACGATATGGCCGAAAAGGGCCAGCCCCTGACCAAGGACGCCCTGTGCGACGCTTACCTGGCTCTCAACAAGAAGTATTATGGCCGTTCGGTCATCTCCGACCCCGAGATCGCCTACGAGTGGGCCAGAATCCCCCACTTCTACCGCGCCTTCTACGTCTACAAGTACGCCACGGGCATCATCTCCGCCATCTCCATCGCCGAGCGCATCTACACCGAGGGCGCACCCGCCGTGGAGGATTACTTCAAGTTCCTGTCCTCGGGCGGCTCTGACAGCCCCGTGGAGCTTCTGAAGCTGGCGGGCGTGGATCTCACCAAGAAGGACGCCTTCGAGGCCGCTATGGCTTCCTTCAAGGACGCTTTGGAGCAGTTTGAGGCTCTGATGTAAAAAAATACTGTCACAGGGGAAAGGCCGAACCGCTCTCGCTACACCCACAACTGTGACCGAACGCCTCGAAAGGAGGTACACTTCCCATGAAACGACACGCGCATATCCCGAAACTGCTATGGTATGTCCTTTTGAGCGTCCTGTTCGTGTCCCTGTTGCTCCTGTCCGCCTGTGACAGCAATAATCCCCCCTCCGACACTACCGCCGAGTCGGTGGAGCAGACCGCCGAAGACTCCACCGAGGAGGCACCCGACGGCACCGAGACCACGGGAGGAGGATCCCTGACTTTGCCTCTGCCCGATGACGGCGAGCCTACCGTCGAGCCCGAGACCGAAGAGCCCACCGACCCCGCCGAGACCGAGACGGACACTCCTTCGGAGACCTCCGACGAGACCGCCTCCACGGGCGGCGAGATCATCACTCTCCCCGAGGAGACGGTTCCCGAGCCGGAAACCGACGAGCGTCCCATGCCCCGCCTGGATATCTACACCGACGACGGCCACGACGTCACCTCCAAGGATGTCTACAAGCACGGCACCGCCACTCTGTCGAACTGCCACGAGAAGTTCGCCTTCGAGAATGTGGGGGTCAACATCCGCGCCCGCGGAAACTCCACCTTCGGCGCGCCCAAGAAGCCCTTCCGTCTGAAGTTCGATGCCAAGCAGGAGATGCTGGGCCTCAACGGCGGCCGCGCCTACAAGAGCTGGGTGCTCATGGCCGACTACTACGACGGCTCCATGCTCCGCACCTTCGGTACCTTCAAGTTCGCCAAGGCCCTCATGGAGAGCAAGTACTACTCCTCCGACTGTACCCACGTGGAGGTCTACCTCAACGGCGAGTACCGCGGGGTCTACCTCCTCTGCGAGCAGACCCAGATGAACCGAGGTCGGGTGGATATCCCCGAGAAGGAGGACGGCGACAATTCTCTGGAGCACGGCTACCTTATGATCGGCGTGGGCGGCCAGGCGGATGAGCCTGAGCTGATCACCATCCCCATCGATCTCCGCATCACAGACCGCACGGGCCAGACCCGCCACTACCACTCCATCAACTTCACCCTCTCGGGCGGCACTTACACCAGAGAGCAGAAGGACTACGTCTCCCGCTACGTGGCGGGGGTGTTCCAGGTGATGGGGAGGGCGATCTATGAGAACGAATACTTTACCCTTCACCGCGACGGACGGC
>JAGAIH010000190.1 GCA_017626655.1 Clostridia bacterium
GCGGTCATACCCACAAGGTTCTCCTTGAGAGCGCCGTAACCGCAGTTCTCGCAAGCGCGGCCGGTCAGAGAATTCTTCACGACCATGTACTTGACGCCAGCCTCGCGCAGAGCCTTACGCATGGCGGTATCCTTGTCGACGGTGATACCCTGATAGTTCACGATCACACCGCCGGCGGAAGCCTTGATGAGCTCAGTCAGCTCGGCAACAGCCTGCTGCTTTGCTTCCAGAATAGCATTACTCGGCATTTGATTTTCACCTCCCTGTGAATTTGTGCGCCGTTTTTCAAAACGGACAAAAAAGAAATCTTTCTCCCGAAGCGCGCGCTTCACCGAGAAAGACTCACACAGGCAGACCGCGGTATTCCACGGCTTGCGTTTATATGATCTCCTCGGCAGGGAACATGCCTTGCGGCCGCGTTTTACGGGAACCTGCTGTCTTTGGATGGTTGGACTCGTACGGATGCGGACACCCGTAACCACCTGCATATTATAACACACCCCCACCTGTTTGTCAAGAGAAAATGAAACATTTTTCTGCAAAAACATTCACAGGCGGGGGGATCGTGTTTTGTGTATTATGACGAAAACGTAATCGAAACAGTTTACTGACCGTCCTCGTTATTCTCGGCCATGATCTCGTCGAAGCTGCGGGCGGCTACAGGTTCCTCGACAGTCTCGGCCTCGGCGGCGGTCTCCTCGGTGGGAGCGGTATTGTCGGCGGTGTAGGTGAAGTCGGCCTCGTTGAAGGTGTTAAAGCCGTCCTCGGCGGGGGTCTCACCCTCGGCGGCACCGAGGTCGGGCAGAGGCTCGTCCTCGGGCATGGACTTCAGCTTGAAGCCGTGGATGACACCTGTGATGAGGTAGAACATGACCCAGGCGTGGAAGAGGATGTCGACGATGACGGCGGTGACGTCAAACAGGGCGAGGAAAATGATGAAGAGACAGTCGATGGAGAAGAACACCAGCGCGGGGATCATCCAGCCGGGGCGTTTTTTGGAAAGGAAGAAGCAAAGCAGATAGGGGACGGTCAGGATGATGCCAATGATGATGGGAACGATGAAGGCGGAGGGCTCAACGATCTCGTTTTCGGACATGGGTAAAGCCAATTCTACGAACAAAGCGGGGAGCCTGGCCGAGAAAAGGAAGTAGCTCTGACTGAAGGCCAGAGAGAACAGGTTCACGATAGAGACGATGGCGACCAGCAACAGGTTATAGCGGCTGCGGTTGTACTTCAACTGTACCTCCTCGCGGAGCGACATAGGCGCGGTGTTCGGGACGTTTGCTTTGAATTTCATGGGTTGTGGATTTCCTTTCAACTGTTATATATGGTGATACCATAATCAGAATGAATACCCCTCGCCCAGGATGTGGCGGAGGGTCTCGGCCTCGTAGCCGGGGATCAGGAGGTAGGAGCCGTCACGGAGGGTCAATTCGATCTTGCCCAAGCAGGCGTAGGAGGGAAACCCTTCCAGGATTTTGGCCTCACTGTAAGGTTTTTCGCTGGGGGCGGCAGACTTGTACCAGCTCTTGAATTTCACACGTCCCTTGATCCGCTTGATCTCCTCGATCTCGGATAGGGGCAGACGCATGACCACGTCTTCGTCCGAGAGGAATAGCACTTGCCCCTCCCGCCAGACCGACACGGGGATATTGTCGTAGGTGCCGCGGGGGCGGATCTCATACGCCTCGCCCACCGAGGTCACGCCGTGTCGGTAGGGAAGGATGTCCAATTCCCACGCGTGGTCGGGGATCTCCAGCTCGGCGCGGGCGGCGGCGACGGTTTCGGAAAGTCGGGGGTCGAGAGCCTTTTCGTCTACGTCGGTTTCGGGGTGCTTTTTGACGTACAGGCGGTGGTAGAAGCGGTAAATAACGGCTTTCATTTTGTCAAACAGAAGCAAAAAATACAGAAGCAGGCACAGGAGACTGATCATGAATATCGGAGCGGGCCAAAATGTATCGTGCATGAGCTCGGCCCCGAAATCACCGAGCCAAAAGATCAACAAGGCCGGCAGATCGGCGAGTAGCTCCGTGATACAGCCCACATTGGACTCCCGCGCCTCCCGCATGGCCTTGGCCTCCAGCCACCCATCGTACAGCCCATCCTTCTCCGCCTTCACATCGGGCGAAAGCGTCCGCACCGTGTAGGCGTTGAGGTCGAACATGTCGGTGGAGCGGTTCTTGTCCTCGCGGTCGGGGCGCACCGTGTAGGAGAATAGGTTTTGACTGTCCATGGGGGAGTCAGATCACCCCGTCCAGACAAGCCGCCCCCGCGATCTCTTGGAATTTGTCGAAATCGTAGGCAGGCACGCGGATCTCGTAGCGATCCTCACCCTCGCGGATTACGACGCGGTAGTAGGTATGGAGCTTGTAGTTGCCCTCGCTGTCCTGCTTGATGCCGTACCGGGCATACTCACCCTTGTTGAACTCCTCGTCCTTCCACCAGTAGGAGATCTTGTACTTGGCGTCCACGGTGTAGTAGCCC
>JAGAIH010000191.1 GCA_017626655.1 Clostridia bacterium
AGACTTTTTTATGTTTCACGTTATCCAAAAACTTATATATATCAGTATGTTTTTAGTTTTGGGAGAACGAGGAACATACCTGACTACTTGCCTTCCCCTGGGGGAAGGTGGCACGCCTGAAGGGCGTGACGGATGAGGGTCACCCTTCCCAATTCCACTCTGTGCCGTCAGACCGATAAACCCAAATTTGCAGCTTTTTACAACCACTTTAAATAGGGCCATGGGTACAGCTTTGGCCTTCTTCTTTTATTATACATGAAAACCCCGCCGTTTGCAAGAGGCGGAGCGAATATTTCACAATTCTTCACAAAAAACAAAAAAGGATTCTCGCGTCCTCGGGACACGTGGAATCCTTTTTTGTGTTTCGGCTGAATACTCGATCCATCAGGCCTTGACGTCAAGAACCTTCTTGCCGTCGTAGAAGCCGCAAACCTTGCACACGCGGTGGGGCTTGACCATCTCGTTGCACTCGGGGTTGGAGCACTTCACGAGACCGCAGGCCTCCAGCTTGGTGTTGTTGGAACGTCTGGTATCTCTGCGAGCCTTGGAAACTTTACGCTTTGGTACTGCCATATTGACACCTCCTCCTGGGCTTTGCACTTATCTGAATACCCTTGCGGGCATATCATTCTGAAATATGTGGGTCGCGCTTTACTGATCTCCGCTTTCGCCGTCCTCAAACTTGAGGCTGGCCAGCACCGCCCAACGGGGATCGATCTCCCTCGTGGTACAGCCACACTCTCCCTCCCGCTTGGGCTTGCCGCACTTGGGGCAAAGGCCGGGGCAATCCTCGTCGCAGAGGAGCCGCATGGGGAAGGTGAGGATCAAGGCCTCGCGGACCGAATCGTCGATATCCAGCATACCGTTTTGCAGGATGACGTATTCGTCCACGTTGTCCTCCTCCTGCTCCTCGGTGAGGGTTCCCTCGGTGACGACGGTACGCTCAAAGGGCATGGAGTAGACGCCGCTGACCTCCGACAGGCAACGGGCGCAGGTGCCGCTGTAGGGGATCTCGGCGGTGGCGGTGAGGCGCATATAGCCGCCCTGGTTGGTGATCTCACCGAAGACGCGGACGTCTCCGCTGAATTCCACTCCGTAGGGAGCCTCGGGCTCGATGGGGAAATCAATGGGCAATCGGGTGATCTCACCCCGAAGCATGGGTTTTAAGTCCAGATTCATGCTCATTCTCCTTCCCGTACGGATGCGCAAAACACGACAGCATCTATTATACCCGATTTTCGGGAACTTGTCAAGTCTTTTTTGAAATTTTGTTGTGATTTGTTTTTCAAAATATTCCTCCTTCAGCCCCTCGGTTTTATGAAAATCGCCCGCGATACTTGACAGGGGGCGGCTTTCTGTGGTATACTGGTATGAATTGAGAAGAAAGGAGTCCCTCCCCATGCGCGTATCGGGTGTTATCTGCGAATTCAATCCCTTCCATAGCGGCCACGCCTACCTGCTCTCCCGTATGCGGGAGCTTGTTGGGGAGGACGGCTGTGTGGTTTCTGTCATGAGCGGGCGGTTCGTCCAGCGGGGCGAGGCGGCCATGGCCGACCCCTACCTGCGGGCCGAGACGGCTCTGGCGGGAGGCGCGGACCTTGTGGTGGAGCTTCCCTTCCCCTGGTCCGCGGGGAGCGCTGAGCATTTCGCCGCCGCGGGGGTGGATATCCTCACGAAGCTGGGAGTGGAATCTCTGGTTTTCGGAAGTGAGCGGGGGGATCTGACCCTGCTGTCCGCCGCCGCCGAGGCGGTGGATTCCCCCCTGTTCGGCGGGACCTACGCCGATATGTGCAACGCGGGCATGGGTACCGCCACCGCCTACGCCGAGGCTATACGGTGGGTCTGCGCGGCTCCTCTACCCGAGGGCTTTCCCGACTCCAACGAGCTGTTGGGCATCGCCTACCTGCGGGCCTTGAAAAAAGCCCGGGCGGCTTACGGCTTTGCGCCCGAGGCCTACACCGTCACCCGCCTGGGAGCGGGCTACAATACCGACACCCTGACCGAGGGGGAATATCCCTCCGCCACCGCCCTCCGCGCCCTCATCCGTGAGGCGGCCTGCGATCCCGTGGCTCTGGAGGCCATTCTGGAGGGGACTATGCCCGAGGGAGCCTTGGCGGTTCTGCTGGAGGCGGTCCGTCGGGGCGAGACGCCCTTGGAGGGCGGGCGACTCATGGAGTTCTTACATACCTTCTACCGTTTGCAGTCCCCCGCCGAATTGGAAAGGTACGCCGAATGGGGCGGTGGGATCGCCGCCCATATCTGCCGTCACGCCCGGGAGGAGGCCACGCCCGAGGGCTTCTTCGCTTCCGTGCGTACCAGGCAATTCACCGACGCCCGTCTCCGCCGCGCCCTGCTCTTCGGGGTATTGGGGGTGACCGAGGCGGACCTGCGGGTCATGCCCACCTACACCACCCTGCTGGCCGCCAACGGGCGGGGCCGCGCCTACCTGAAGGAATGGCGCAAGGCCCACAAGGAGGATGGCTCCTTCGCGGTGGTCACCAAGCCCGCCGACGCCCCCGAGGGACGGCAAAGGGAGCTTGGCGAGCTGGCCGATTCCCTGTTCACCCTGTGCTTTCCCTCCCCCCGACCCGCGGGGGACATGATGAAGCGTTCCCCTGTGATTTATCCTTGATACGAAAGGCTTTTTATGAGTGAGATCATCCACGAGGTCAACGAGCATATCCGCCTCATACAGAATACCGACGGACTGACCTTCGGCACCGACGCCTACCTGCTGGCGGCCTACGTCCGTCCAAAAGGGAGCGCTGTGGCAGTGGATCTGGGGAGCGGCACGGGGATCATTCCCCTGCTCTGCCTGGCCAGGGGTAAGGCTTCCCGCTTCACGGCGGTGGAGCTCCAGCCCTCCTTCTGCGAGCTGATTCACCGCAACGCCGCCCTCAACGGCATGGCCGACAAGCTGACCGCCCTGCGCGCCGACGCGCGGGAGATCAAAGCCGACACCG
>JAGAIH010000192.1 GCA_017626655.1 Clostridia bacterium
CTCGTTGTAGGGAGGGGTACCGTAGCCGATGACGCAGGGGTCGTTGAGGGCATAGGAGCGCACCGTCACATTGTTGTCGGCGTTGCCCTCAATGGTGAAGACGTGGGTGTCGGTGGTGTACAGGACGTAGCCGATGTGGCCCGAGCCGGTGTTGGTGTTCTTCCAGTTGAAGAAGATCATGTCGGCGGGCTTGGGGGTGTACGTCCCCTTGTATGCGGCGGAATCCTGCCACATATTCATGGTCTTCAGCTCACCCACCCATTTCCAGCAGCCGATCTCGGAGGAGGCCTTGTCGTATCTGGCCTGGTTCAGACACCAGTTGACGAAGCAGGCGCACCACTCGTAGGCGTTGTCGTTGTAGTGGGGAACCAGCAGGCGGGCGTACTCGATGTAGTTGGAGGAGCCGTTCTTGTTCATACCGTCAAAATCCTTGGCGGAGTCGCCCTCGTGGTAGCCCAGCTGGGAGACGGCGATGCGGAGGATGTTGTTGCGGTCGTTTTCGGTCAGCTCCAGGGAGGTGAAGTTCTCATACCAGACCGGGGTCTTGTAGGCGTCCGAGAACTGGTAATTGGGATCGTTCTTCAGCCAGTTACGCATGGGGATACCCGTGCCATGAGGCTCCAGGGCGGAAGCCGCGGGCAGAGCCACGGAGGCCAGAAGAAGGGTAGCAAGCAGGAACGCCAAAAGCTTTTTACAAGTCATATGGAATTGCATCCTTTCTGTGTCAATGCCTTATTATACCATGGAAAGGATCGTTTGTAAAGGGTGATATTGTTAAATTTATTGGGAGATATGATCATGGAGGGAAATTGGGGTTTATCGAACTGTTTGACGGAACAGATCAGAATGTGTTTAGGGGCCACCTCATCCGTCGGCTTCGCCGACACCTTCTCCTCGAGGAGAAGGCTTCGGTAACCGCAACCCTTGATATAAAAAGATCTTTTGGGTCGTGGTAACCTAGGCTTCTCCTGGAGGAGAAGCTCCCGCAAAGCGGGTGATGAGGTGGCCACCTTCCCACTTCTTCTATGTTCCGTCAGACCGCTAAACCCAAATTTGAAACTCCCCCAAAACGAAAAAGGACCGCCCGAAAGCAGTCCTTTCCGTATAACCTCAAAGCATCAGTCAAAGCTCACCGACTTCGCCCACTCCATCATCTCGGGCTTCTTGGTCTCATAGTCCTCGGTGGGGCAGTAGATCTGCACCAGCCAGTAGGCATCGGTGCCGCGGAAGCAGAAGCCCATGTAGGTGAACTCGGTGCCGTCCACGTCCTCGGTGTAGACGAAGTAGGTCATGCCGTCCTCTTCGATGGGGTCACCCTCCAGCGTGTTGCCGGTCATGACGATCTTGGCGTACTCCTTGACGCTCATGTTGGTGTCCAGAGCCACGCTGGCGAACTCCTCAAAGGTCTCCTTCAGGATCATGACGCCCGCGTCGGGGGAGATGAGGATGAGGTTGTAGTCCTCGTTCAGATCGTTCTGCTCGGTGAAGAAGCCCTTGACGGTGATGGAAATGCCGTCCTTGGTGAAGGTCTTCTCCCCCATCAGCCCGCAGGAGGCCAGGGAGAGGGTCAGCATGAGAACAGCCATCAGAAACGCAATCTTTTTCATGGTAAAAATCCTTTCTGTAAGGGAAGATTTCACCCTATTATAGCATCGCGGGGCGGCTTTGTCAACCCCTTTTTATCTAAACCGTTGGTTGAAACGCCCTCTCGTCAATCGGCAATGATCCCGCCGCCTACCACAACGTCACCGTCGTAGAACACGCAGGACTGTCCCTTGCAGACTGCCCGCTGGGGCTGATCGAAGACCACCAGAGCGGTGTCCGTCCCCGTCATGACCACGGTGGCGGTATCCCCCTTGTGGGTACTGCGGATGCGGGCGGTGACCGCCATGGGGGTATCAATGGACTCCACCGACAGGAGATTGACCCCCTCCAGCCTTACCTCACGGGTGAAGAGATCCTCGTTCTTCCCCAGCACCACCCTGCGGGTGACAGGGTCCTTACCGCACACGAAGGCAGGCTCCCCCAAAGCGATCCCCAGCCCCTTGCGCTGGCCGATGGTGTAATGGATGATGCCCTTGTGGCGGCCCAGAACACGGCCGTTTTTGTCCATAAAGTCGCCCTCTACGGGGGTTTTGCCCGTGTAACCCCCCATAAAACCCGCGTAATCTCCGTCGGGGACAAAGCAGATATCCTGGCTGTCGCTCTTGTGGGCGGTCTCAAAGCCCTGCTCTGCGGCCAGGGCGCGGATCTCGGGCTTGGTCATGTCTCCCAGGGGGAACAGGATGTGGGAAAGCATCTCGCGGGGTAACTGCCACAGGAAGTAGGATTGATCCTTACTTTCATCCGCCGCCTTGCAGAGAAGGTAGCGGTCACCCTCCCGTCGGATGCGGGCGTAGTGCCCGGTGGCGATCATGTCGGCCCCGTCGGCTCGGATGGCCTCCCACAGCGCGCCGAACTTGATCGTTCGGTTGCAGGTCACGCAGGGATTGGGGGTCCCCCCCTCCTCGTAGACCTTGATGAAGTCCTCAATGACACAGCGGCAGAAGACCTCCCCCATGTCGTATGTCTTGTGAGGGATGCCCAGCTTTACACAGATGGCGCGGGCGTCGGTGACGTCCCGGGTGTCCCCCGTCTCGCCACGGGGGCGGTACAGGGTCATGGTGGCTCCCGTGACGGCATAGCCCGCCTGCGTGAGCAGGTACGCCGCCACCGAGGAGTCCACACCGCCGCTCATGGCGGCGAATACTCTCTTGGGCATAATGCCTCCTTACAGTATGGAAAATCCGTTTTGTGAAAAGAAATAGAAGTTCCGCGCGTTCTGCTTGGCCGCCTCGCTGACACGGATGCCCGTGTTCAGAACCTGCTCTCCGCCTTGGATCTTCAAGGGCTTGGTGAAGGATCGAATATGCTCCTTCATCCACGCGAAATCGGTGTATTCGGGGGTGCCCTTCAGGCTGATGATGGGTGCGCCGTCTACCCATTCCTGCTTTTTGGTGGGGCAATAGATATGGATCCCCACGGCGTTTTCGGGGAACAGACCGTAAAAGCAGTTTTTGACGATGGAAAAGCCCCCGTCCTTGCGGGTCTCCCTGTAGAGGATGAAGGGATCCATATGCACGCAACGGTCGCGGTAGTCGGGGTCGGCAGACTTGTAGCGCTTGCCGCGGTAGGTATGCTCGTCCACGTATACACATCGGGAGGGGTCTCTTGTGGGGGAGAAGCTCGGGAACAGGAGGCGGGAGCCGCGCTCCGGCTTCTCTCCTGCCGATAGCCGCCCGTACAGAGCGCGGTAGGGGACCGTAAGCTCGGTGAGAGGATCTTCGATATAGCCCAAGGGAACGTGGCGTGTCACGGTCAAAAGGTGAAAGCCGCCCTCGGTGAGCGTGGCCTCCAGCTCGTCGGGGGTGACGATCCAGTACAGATGCTCGTCGCCGAAGTAGTTGATGTCGCTCATAAACCTTCTCCTTCCGTGTATCAGAGCTGTCCTTCCCCCCATATGTGGGTGGTCAACTGACCCTCCACCTGTAGCCCCTCGAAATCGTACTGCCGCAGTACCTCATACACCGCGATGGCCACCGAATTGGAGAGATTCAACGACCGCAGATGATTCCGCATGGGGATCCGCACGCAGGTGTCGGGGTGGGCAAAGAGCAGATCCTCGGGGAGTCCCCTTGTCTCCTTGCCGAACATGAGGAAGACCTCCTCGGGGTACTGCACGTCGATGTGGCGGTGCTGTGCCTTTGTGGTGAAGTAGTACACCGCCGCGTTGGGGTGTTGGGTATAGAAATCCTCCAGCCCGTCGTAGTAGTGAACGTCCAGCTTATCCCAGTAGTCCAGCCCCGCCCGCTTCATGCGCTTGTCGTCGATGGTGAAGCCCAGAGGGCGGGTGAGGTGGAGGGACGCGCCCGTGGCGGCGCAGGTGCGGGCGATGTTGCCCGTGTTCTGGGGGATCTCGGGCTCGTGGAGAACGATGTGGATATGTGACATAGGGAAAACCTTTCTTGGGAATTCGTAATTCATAATTCGTAATTCGTAATTAAGCGAAGAAAGCGGCAGGCTTGAAAAATGGGAAGAACGCGAAGACCGTCCATGCGGAATGGGGGAATCCTGATCGGCATACCCTCCAATGGGCATTTCACCGAACGCTGGATCGCAACCGTCCTCAATTATGAATTACGAATTATGAATTACGAATTATGAATTACGAATTGACTCTGCTCCCATTCTAACACATTCCGCCCCGTTTTTCAAGTATTATCCGAAAATTTACAATTAAACTCTAATATATTTTAAAAATATATAGTATAATAAACGCAGAATTGCTTGCGGCATCATCCCGCCGTAAGTCCATTACCCCGCCGATCTCGGCGGAAAAGAAAGGAAACCTTTGACACATGGGTATCATGACCAAAATTTTCGGCACCTACAGCGAGCATCAGGTCAAGAAGCTGGAGAAGATCGCCGCCAAGATCGAGGCATTGGCCACCACCTATAAGAATATGACCGACGACGAGCTTCGGGGTATGACCGAGGTCTTCAAGAAGCGTCTGGCCGCGGGAGAGACCCTGGACGACATTCTCCCCGAGGCCTTCGCCGCCGTCCGTGAGGCGGACGAGCGCGTCCTGGGCAAGCGCCCCTTCCACGTCCAGCTCATCGGCGGTATCATCCTCCATCAGGGCCGTATCGCCGAGATGAAGACGGGTGAAGGTAAGACCCTGGTGGCTACCCTCCCCGCCTACCTCAACGCCCTGACGGGTGAGGGTGTCCACATCGTCACCGTCAACGACTACCTGGCCGCCCGCGATGCCGAGGAGATGGGCAAGGTCTACGGCTTCATGGGGCTGAAGACGGGTCTGGTGGTCCACGGACTCACCCCCGCCCAGAAGCAGGAGGCCTACAACGCCGATATCACCTACGGCACCAACAACGAGTTCGGCTTCGACTACCTCCGCGACAACATGGTGGTCTACAAGTCCCGCCTGGTCCAGCGCGGCCACGCCTTCGCCATCGTGGACGAGGTGGACTCCATCCTCATCGATGAGGCCCGTACCCCTCTGATCATCTCGGGTGAGGGCGATACCCCCACCGACCTCTACGAGCGGGCCGACCGCTTCGTCCGCACCCTCCAGAAGCACGTGGTCAAGGAGATCGACGCCAAGGAGGAGCAGGATAACATCGAGGCCGACTACATCGTGGACGAGAAGGCCAATACCGCCGTCATCACCCCCCGCGGTGTCCGTAAGGCCGAGGCCTTCTTCGGCGTGACCAACTACACCGACGCCGAGAACGCCACCCTGTCCCACCACGTCAACCAGGCCATCAAGGCCCATGGCTGTATGAAGCTGGACGTGGACTACGTGGTCAACGAGGAGGGCGTCATGATCGTGGACGCCTTCACAGGCCGACTCATGCCCGGCCGCCGCTTCTCGGACGGTCTCCACCAGGCCATCGAGGCCAAGGAAGGGGTCCAGGTCCAGAAGGAGAACAAGACCCTGGCCACCATCACCTTCCAGAACTACTTCCGTATGTATAAGAAGCTCTCGGGTATGACGGGTACCGCCATGACCGAGGACAACGAGTTCCGCGAGATCTACAGCCTGGACGTGGTGGAGGTCCCCACCAACAAGCCCATGATCCGCGAGGACCACGACGACGCCGTCTACAAGACCATGGCGGGGAAGTACCGCGCCGTAGTCAAGCAGGTCCGCGAGTGCTACGACCGCGGCCAGCCCGTTCTGGTGGGCACCGTCTCCATTGACAAGTCCGAGGTCCTCTCCCAGCTCCTCAAGAAGGAGGGCATCCCCCACACCGTGCTGAACGCCAAGTTCCACGCCCGCGAGGCCGAGATCGTAGCCCAGGCAGGTAAGCCAGGAGCCGTCACCATCTCCACCAACCTGGCAGGCCGCGATACCGATATCATGCTGGGCGGTAACCCCGAGTATATGGCTAAGGCCGACCTCCGCGCCCTGGGCATTGATGAAGGCCTGATCGTCCAGGCCACCGGCACCGCCGACACCGAGGACGAGTCCATCCTGGGGGTCCGCCGCCAGTACAAGGAGCTGTTTGAAAAGCATAAGGCCGAGATCGCCCCCGAGGCGGACAAGGTCAGAGCCGCGGGCGGTCTCTTCATCCTGGGCACCGAGCGTCACGAGTCCCGCCGTATCGACAACCAGCTCCGAGGCCGTTCGGGCCGTCAGGGCGACCCCGGTGAGTCCCGCTTCTTCCTGTCCCTGGACGACGACCTCATGCGCCTGTTCGGGAACAACGAGCGCATCATCTCCCTCATCGATCGCATGGGCCTGGACGAGGACACCCCCATCGAGGCGGGCATCCTCTCCAACACCATCGAGTCCGCCCAGAAGAAGATCGAGGACAACAACTTCAAGCGCCGTAAGTACGTCCTGTCCTACGACGACGTCATGAACCAGCAGAGATCCATCATCTACAAGCAGCGTCAGTCCGTGCTGGATGACTCCGACCTCTCCGAGACCATGATGAACATGATCCGCGGTAACATCGGAAACGCCGTGGCCGCCCATACCAATGAAGGCCCCGCCACCGAGTGGGATCTTGCCAGTCTGCGGGCCGATCTCTTCGGTTACCTCTGTACCGAGGAGGATTTCAACTACACCGAGGAGGAGCTGAAGACCCTCACCGCCGAGGACATTTCCTCCATGCTGATCTCCCGCGCCGAGGAGCGCATCCGTGAGCGGGAGGAGCTGTTCACCCCCGAGCGCTTCCGTGAGGTGGAGCGCGCCATCCTGCTCCGTAACGTGGACACCGCCTGGATGGAGCATATCGACGCCATGGACGACCTCAAGGGCAACATCGGCCTCCAGGCCTACGCCCACAGAGACCCCGTCACCGAGTACCGCATGGTGGGTGCCGATATGTTCGACGCCATGGTGGCCGAGATCCGGGACAAGACCGTCCGCGCCCTGCTCACCGTCATGCCCAAGCCTCAGCAGGAGGTGGTCCGCGTCCAGGTGGCCAAGCCTCTGATCGAGGGCTTTGAGGGCGGTCCCAAGCAGGGGGCCAAGAAGGTCACCCTCACCCCCAAGCGCTCCACCAAGGTGGGCCGCAACGACCCCTGCCCCTGCGGCTCGGGCAAGAAGTACAAGAACTGCTGTGGGGCCAATCCCGCGGCAGGGAACCACAATAACTGATCCCTAAGGAGACTGTCATGGGCTTTGGATTACTCCTCTGCGCCTATTTCCTCTTTACCTTCATGTCGGTGGCCATCGGCGACTACTGCTTCGCCACCTTCATCATCGGCGCCATGGTGGCCTCCAAGGCCATCGGCGGCCTGAAGGACTATAACCCCCGCTTCAACTGGCTCTACCCCTTCGCCGCCCTCTACGGCCTTCTGGCCATCTTCTTCGCCGCCAGGCTGCTGGACGGTCAGCTCCTCTGGAACCTCCCCCTGTACGGCTCCGTGGTACAGGGCATCGTGGAGTGGGCGCGCTTTATCGCCGAGCTGGGCTTCACCGTCATTGCCCTGTGGTCCTCCTCCGAGATCGCCGCGTCGGTGGGGCTGGACAAGCATCGGGAGCGAGCCGTCCGTAACATCGTCTTTACCGCCGTCTGGGCCCTGGCCCAGATGGTCATGCTGATCGTCCCCGCCCTGGCCGCCGCCGGAAACGGCGCTTTGACCACGGTGCTGTTCCTCTACCTCCTGGTGGTCTACTTCCTCAACAGCTTCTGCTTCTACGGCTGCTTCTCCGCCATCTGCCCCAAGGGCGAGGAGTTCGGCAAGCCCTCCAAGCCCTCCCGCTTCAAGTTCATGAACGAGCTGAACCGCAAGCTGGACGAAAAGAACGAGCAGGCCCGCCTGGAGTATGAAAAAAACCTGCAAAAGCAGAATCAGAAGTATTCCGCCAAGAACAATAACCGCCATCACAAAAAGAAAAAATGAGACGCTTACGTCTCGGAAAGGACCGCGCCAGCGGGTACCGCCCATGAACCATACCCATACCCCCAAGCCGGGAAGATACCTCGGCGTCACCCTCGTGGCGGTCGGAGCCTTCTTCCTCTTCGATCCCTTTATCAGCGTGGTGGATCTCCTCCCCGACGCCCTGGGCTACTTATGCATCCTCCTGGGCCTCTACCGACTGTCCGACCTGGATGAGCGTCTGAAGGACGCCTTCAAGGGAGTCGGCTACCTCGCCCTGATTGGCGTGACCCGCGTCGTGGCCCTCTTTTTGGCCTTCGGTCTGGTCTCCCCCACCGAGCAGCCCGTCTTCATCCTCCTGGCCCTCTTTACCCTGGGTGTCCTGGACTGCATCGTCCTCATCCCCATGTGGAAGAACTTTTGCGGCGGCCTCCTCTATCTCGGCTCCCGCAACGACGCCACCACCATGTTCGACCGCCGAGGGCTTGGCGGCAAGACCCGCACTTACAACGTCGTGGAGCGCTACACCGCCCTCTCGACCGTCTACTTCGTGGTTCGTGAGGTCCTGGTCGTCTTGCCCGAGATCTCGGTGCTGTCCCACGAAAAGGGAGGCGTGGAGATCGGCGACGCCACCCGCTTCTACGATTATGTTGGCCTGTTCCGTTTGATCGGCAGTAGCGTTTCCCTCATCTTAGGTATTGTCTGGCTCATCGCCACCCTCTGCTTCTTCGCCAAACTCAAGAAGGATATCCCGTTCTTTACCCGTCTTGCTGAGAAGTACCGCGCCGAGGTCCTCCCCCGCCACGATCTCTTCGCCATGCGGGCGGTCAAGGCCTCCCTGGGCTGTCTCCTGGTGGCCGCCGCCTTCTCCCTGGATCTCTACCTGGACGGCGTAAACGTCCTCCCCGACGCCATCTCCGCCCTCTTTCTGATCCTCTCGGTGGTCTTTATCCGTCGCTACGCGGGAAAGAACCTCCCCGCCCTTTTGACCGCGGGAGCCTACGGCGTCACAGCCGCCCTGGCCTGGTACCTCCAGCTCACCTACTTCGGGCGCAACGATATCCCCGACATCTTCCGTAAGGAGGAGCTTCACGCCCGCTGGCAGACCACCGTCCTGCTCCAAGCCCTCACCGCCGTCCTCCTGGTGGCCTCCATCGTGTTGATCCTGCGCTCCCTCTACACCATGGTCAAGCGCTACACCGGTGTCCTCGCCCTCAGCGACGATCATGGCTACGCCGCCGAGCGCACCGAGTCCATCCATGCCCTCATCCGCAAGAAGCTGATCTGGGTGGGCGTCCTGGGTGGCCTGACCGCCCTGTCCGCCCTCTTCTGGTGGGGCGTGGTCCCCACCCTTCCCGAGCTGGATCTCACCCTCTCGGGGGGTAGCGCCCAGGATCAGAACACTCTGGACACCATCGTCACCACCGTCTACCAGATCCTCACCGACGGCTACTGGTTCATCGACCTGGCCCTGGGCGGCCTTTGGATCGGTACCATCGGCGCCGCCACGGGAGAGATCGCGGATCAGATGGAGTATAGCTCTATGATGAGGTAGAAGCCCAAGTTAGGATTTCTCCCGTTTTCTCCCGAATCTGCATAGATTCACCTTTCCCTGTCCATACTGTAACCGTACCCCGAGGGTACGCTATATACCGCACAGCGGACAAAGAAAGGATCATACCCATGCAGAATCAGAACCAGAACAAGAATCAGAACCAGAACAACAACCAGAACAACAACCAGAACAACCAGAACAACAACCAGAACAATCAGAACAGCAACCAGAACAAGTCCCAGAACAGCAACCAGAACCAGCAGAAGGCACAGTCTGAGAACCGTCAGTAAGACCCTCCCGTAAGGGTCTGCCCGACGGAGGCGGCGTGTCGAGTGAGTTTCTCGCTTGGCCGCCGCTTTTTTGACCGTGTGGGTCTGCCCACCTACCTGCCCTTACGAGAAAGGAAGTCAATTCGATGGAAAAGAACCTCGCCACCCGCTACCTCGCCGCCAAGCGCGCCCTCTTTGACAAGGTCTACGGAGACCTCAACGAGATGCAAAGACAGGCCGTTTTCACCACGGAAGGCCCTCTCCTGGTCCTGGCCGGAGCGGGAAGCGGCAAGACCACCGTCCTGGTCCGCCGCATCGCCTTCATCATCCGCTACGGTAACGCCTACTACACCGACACCGTCCCCGCGGGTCTGACCGAGACCCACGTGGCCGACCTGGAGCATGCCATTCACCTGTCGATCCCCGAGATCGAGCAGATCCTCCCCGAGTTCATCACCGACCCCTGTCCCCCCTACCGTATGCTGGCCATCACCTTCACCAACAAGGCCGCCGGGGAGATCAAGAACCGTCTGGTGGCTCAGTTCGCCGACGAGACCCTGGCCAAGGACATCTGGAGCGGTACCTTCCATTCGGTGTGTATGCGTATCCTCCGTACATACGGCGACCGCGTCGGCTTTGGCGCGGGCTTTACCATCTACGATACCGACGACACCAAGAAGGCCATCGTGGGGGTCATGAAGAACCTCCATATCGACGAGAAGCAGTTCCCCCCAAAGGCCGTCATGAACGCCATCAGCCACGCAAAGGATCGCCTTCAGACCGCTGAGGACTTCGAGGTGGAGGCAGGGGCAGACTTCCGCCTCTCCCGTATCGCCGCAGTCTACAAGGGCTATGAGGAGATGCTGAAGTCCTCCAACGCCATGGATTTCGACGACATCATCATGAACACGGTGACCCTCCTGCGGGAGCATGCCGACGTTCGTTCCTACTACCAGCGCAAGTTCCGCTACGTCTGTATCGACGAGTACCAGGACACCAATATCGCCCAGTTCGAGCTGGCGGCTCTGCTGTCGGGTGGCTTCCGCAACCTCATGGTGGTGGGCGACGACGACCAGAGCATCTACAGGTTCCGCGGCGCCACCATCGAGAACATCCTGGGCTTTGACAGAACCTTTGAGAACGCCACCCTCATCAAGCTGGAGCAGAACTACCGTTCCACGGGGACCATCCTGGACGCCGCCAACGGGGTCATCAGCCACAACCTGGGCCGCCGCGGCAAGAGCCTCTGGACGGCAGGGGAGAAGGGTGAACCCATCATCCTCCGCAAGTGCGAGGATCAGATGGGGGAGTCTCGCTCCATCGTGGATACCATCCGCCGCATGACCGAGGGCGGGGACCGCAAGTACAAAGACTTCGCCGTCCTCTACCGCACCAACTCTCAGTCCGCCAGCATTGAGCGCGCCCTCCAGCGCAGTACCGTCCCCTACCGCATCCTGGGCGGTACCCGCTTCAATGACCGTAAGGAGATCCGCGATGCCGTGGCTTACCTCCAGCTGGTCTCCAACCATGCCGACCGGGAGCGACTCCTCCGCATCATCAACGAGCCTCGCCGCAAGATCGGCGACAAGACTCTCGCCGCCGTATCCGCCATCGCCGAGGAGCAGGGAATCACCCTCTTCGACGTCATGGACCGCGCCGACGAATTCGTCGCCCTGGGCCGCTCTGCCGCCATCCTTAAGGCCTTTACCGCCATGATCCACCGCCTGACCTCCCTGCTGGGGACCCTCCCCCTCCCCGATTTCTTCGACGAGGTCATGGAGCAGTCGGGCTACCGTCAGATGCTCATCGACGGAGGCGAGCCCGAGAAGGAGCGTCTGGAGAATATCGACGAGCTAAAATCCAACATGATGGAGTACGCCAAGGTCACCGCCGAGCAGGGCGAGGAGCCTACCCTTGCGGGCTTCCTGGAGGAGTACGCGCTGGTAGCCGACGTGGATAAGTACGACACCGAGGCCGACGCCGTGGTGCTGATGACCATCCACTCCGCCAAGGGCCTGGAATTCCCCATCGTCTTCCTCCCCGGTATGGAGGACGGTATCTTCCCCGGTATGCAGAACATCATGGGGGGAGCCGACGATATGGAGGAGGAGCGCCGCCTGGCCTACGTGGCCATCACCCGCGCCAAGGAGCAGGTCTTCATCTTCCATACCCGCAGCCGTATCTGGTACGGCCAGACCGTCGCCAATCCCCTGTCCCGCTTTGTGGGGGAGATCCCCGACGAGCTGATCCGGCGGGAGGACCTGACCTACGAGGCCATGAGCGCCGCCGCCACCGTAACCGCCGGTAAGACCGCGTCCGCCCCTACGGGCCAAACCTACGGCTACTACGACCGCCCCCGCAAGCCCAGGGCACCCGTCCATACCGACCGCCTCACGGTAGGCCAACCCATCCCCGCCGCCACCGCCGCCGCCCGCCAGAGCATGAACACCCTGGCCCCGGGCGACCGCGTTACCCACGCCTCCTTTGGCGAGGGCGAGATCCTCTCCATCAAGCCCATGGGCGCGGACAAGCTCATCGAGGTCATGTTCGATACCGCAGGCACCAAGAAGCTTATGGGGACGTATGCGAAGCTGAAGAAGATCGAGGAATAAGCTTTCAAATTGCAGTTTATCGGTCTGAGGCCCGATAAACCGCAAATGATGTGCGCCGCGGGCGGAACCGCAGGCGCAATGAAGTTTGCCTTGGCGAAATGATGTTGCCCCGTTGGGGCAAATGATGTGCGCCCAAGGGCGCAACAGAGGAGAACGACGCCCTTCGGGCGTGAAATACTCCGCCCGACAAACTCGAATTTGAACAGCAAAAAACCGCCATCCGTTGGGAAATCCCGATCGGATGGCGATTCTTTTTGACCGTAAAGATCCCGCCCCCCATACAGGGAGGCGGGAAAAGATGCTATGGAATCAAGCTCTGGGGACCAGAGTGATGGAGGCGACAGCGATGGTGCGGCCCCAAGGATTGTAGGCGGACAGGTAGCAAGGACCGTTGTAACCAATGTTCTCGGGGATCTCAATGGTTGCGGTTCTGGTGGCTGCTGCCCAGTTACCGGTGGTGTAGGGGATCTCGGTGTAGATACCGTTGTTAATGGCATCCTGGTTAGTGACGTCGGCGTAGCCGAAGCACTGGTTCAGAGCGGTGAAGCCGATGATGGGAGCGTGACCGGCATCAGTCCAGCACTGCTCGGGAGTACGGTCGGTCACGTTGGGAGAATCGCCGTCATAGGAGTACTCGATGATGATCTGGGAGTACTGGTTCAGATCGAAGTTACCCAGGAGGTAGACCTCGTTGTAGCCGATGTCGATGATGGGGCAATCGTAACCGTAATTATTGGACGCCTTGTAGCCCTCGACGGAAGCGATGTCGATGACCACGTTCTGGGGCTCCTCGGGCTCATCGGTACCAAAGCCGGGGTTCTCGACAGCGGAGAAGGCGGTGAGGTTCAGCACGTCGAAGACGAAAGAGCCGGAACGAACGACCAGACCGGTCTGGGTGTCGCAGGTGCTGTCGATCAGAGTGTCGGTCAGGGTCTCGGTGGTGCCGTCGATCAGGGTGACGACAGCGGTCTTGGCGAAGGTGGTAGCGGGGGAGACGTTGGCAAAGCCGTCGTACTCGGTCTCACCGCTCATGGTAACGGTCGCGTAGGTAACGCCGTCCACCAGGATGTAAACGGTCTCGCTGTCATCGGCCAGAGTCAGGGTCGTGCCGGTGCAGGGCAGGGTGTAGTACACGTTCTTGACGCGGATGTTGGATTCAGCGTCGTAGGTCTTGATCATGATCTTCAGATCCGTACCTTCGATGCGGGCGTAGATACCTGCGCCGCCCATGTCGGAGGCAGTACCGTCGGTCTCGTAGAAGTTCTTGATGGTGAAGTTGACACCCTCGGTAGCGTTGGTCTCCACAGCGTGGACACCGCGGGCGAAAGCGTAGTAGTTACCGTTTCTGCCTTCGGCGAAGTTGACGGTCAGAGCGTACTTACCGTTGACATCAGCGAAGAGCTCGGAGATACCGTCCAGCTTGTAGCCGTTAGCCAGGGTCTTGTAGTCACCCAGGTTCAGCATGGGGGTGAAGGCACCGGCCAGGTCGGTGGAATTGATGGGGGTATCAACGGTCTGGGAAGCGAAGTCGGAGGTGAAGGTGTTGGTGATATCCTTAGCCTTCACGGGAGCGATCACGGTGACCTCGTTCAGGCAGACCACGTTACCGTCAGCATCCTTGTACAGAACGCGGACGAGGGTCTCACCGTCGAAGTCAGCGGTGTTGATGTGGATCCTCATACGGGAACCGGTCACACCACCCAAGGTGACAGCGGCTTCCAGAACGCCCTGCTCGGCTTCCACAGTCCATGCATCATTGAAGATGGGCGCGTTCATGCCTACCTGATAACCGAACTGACCGATGGTGTCGGCAGTAACGGCGATCCAACCCCAGTAGGTCAGAACGGTATGCTCGGAGCCGACCATGTCAGCAACCTTATCCCAGTCGGGCTTGGTGGCGGCGTGGTACAGGTTCAGGGGGCTGTCAGCGGCAGCAGCGTCGTCCTGACCGCCGTCTCCGTAGTAGAACTGGTCGAAGGACTGGTGAACGACAACAGCCTTGTCGGCATCCCACATGGGAGCCTTGTAGGTCTCGAAGTCATACTCCAGAGCGTACTCAGCGGAGTTGAAGAAAGCGATGTAGGCGATATCCAGGAAGCCCTCATCGGCGCCGCCGGTGTAGAAGTCGTAGCGGATGTAGCCGACGGTGGGGGTAGCCATGTAGGAAGCCACGGTGGGCAGGTGGAAGATCAGAAGGTTCCACTCGCCGTTGGCGTTGTAGTTGAAGAGGAAGGACTCGCCGCCTACGGGGCCGGTGCCGTTACCGATGAAGAACTCACCGCCCTGAGAGGCGTTGGTGCGGTAGCGAATGGCCATGTACTCGGGCATCTCGCCGATATTGCCGGCGACCATGAACCAGGGATCGCCACCCTTGGCAGTCAGGCTGATGTAGCCGTCCTTCAGCTCGGCGGAGGTGTTGCTGGCGCCTGCCACATTGGCAAGCTCGTTCAGCTGCTCTGCGCCGACGATCCAGACGGGATCGGCGGGATCAACGGGGGGCTCGGTCTCGGGCTCGGGGGTCTCGGGCTCGTCAGTGTCGGGAGCGGGAGTCTCGGGCTCGTCGGTATCGGGAGCGGGAGTCTCGGGCTCGTCGGTGTCGGGAGCGGGGGTGTCAGGCTCGTCGGTATCGGGAGCCTCGGTGGGAGTCTCGGCGGTGGTGACGTCCTCGGCGGAGGTACCGGGCTCATCGGGGGTCTCGGTACAAGCCACGGCGGTGATCACCAGAGCGAGCATGAGAAGGGCAACGATCAGTAGCTTCTTCATGTAGAAAAACTTCCTTTCTAATTATTTGGGCTTTCGACCCATATGGTGTTTTAGATTATACACCATTTCCGGGAAAAAAGCAAGAGAAAAAAAGAGTTATGCACAAAAAATACAAACAATAATTACGATTTGTTCACATTTAGCCGTGGTTTTGCTCTAAAAATCCCGCCCCCCCATAAAGGGAGGCGGGAAAGAAAGTATGACGCGAGGAATTATGCGATGAACTCGATGGAGTAAACCAGAGCGAAGCCGCCTGCCAGAGAATCGTGAGTCAGGAACACGGGACCGTTGTAGTCGATACCGGTCAGGTCGATCTCAATGGGAGCCACAGCCCAACCGTGAAGCTCGTAGGTAGCGGCGGCAATAATGGTGTCCTCAGCGGGGGACATGACCATGTTCTTGTCGGCGTTGACCAGAGCGAAACGGTTGTGCTCGTTCTTGGCGTACAGATCCTTGGTGCCGTCGCCGTTATCGGAACCCCACATAATGACGACCTTGGAGTACTTGGACAGGTCGATCTCGCCCAGAGCGATGGAGCCCTGGTGCAGCAGAGCGGCAGAGTCCACGCCGCCGGCGGCGACCATGGGCGAATTATCGTGGCCCGCCTTGCCGACCAGGGTGGTGCAGTGACCGGAAATTACCCACTGATCCTGGGGGATCACCAGGCTCTCGACGACGGGAGCATCGGGCTCCTCGGGCTCAGCGCCGGGGATCTCAATGGAGTCGAAGGGCATGAGGGAGATGGCGGTGAAGGCGATCTGTCCGCCGCCGCGGGTAGCCACGCCCAGAGCGCCGTTGTTATTGCGAGATGCCACGACAGCGTTCTCAACGGTCTGGGTGGTGCCGTCGGCAAGGGTAACGGTCACGGTCTCAGCCAGAGCGTCGGCAGGGACGTTCTTGATGCCAAAGTCCTTGGTACCGGAGATGGCGATGGTAGCGACCAGAGTCTCGCCGGCCAGGATGTAGACCTTCTCGCCGTCATCGGCGATCTTGATGTCGTTGCTGTCAACAGCAACGGTGAACTTGTTGGCGGAGTAAGCGCCGTCTGCGTAGCTCTTGACGTTGATGACCAGGTTAGAGCCATCCATGGTCAGGTAGATACCCGAACCGCCATGGCTGGAGGTGGTAGCGTCGTTACCGTCGCCACCGTAGAGCTTGCCCTCGGGGTTAGCGGCCAGATTGGCACGGACCACGACGCTGGCAAAGCCGGGGTTCACAGCGACCACGTCATCCACGGAGAAGACGTATGCGCCGTTCGCGGTGGTGTGGATGGAGTTGAACACACCCATCCAGAAGTAGGGACCGTTGTCACCGTTCTTGACGAAGCAGTGATTGTCGTTGCCCTGACCGTAGGTGACGTTGAAGCAACCGGTCAGATCGGTCTGCAGGAAGTCTACGTCGGCGTCGGTGTAGTTACCGGCGGCAGTAGACTGGAAGTTGTGGGAGTCCATCTTGACGGCGTCGGGGTCGGCCTCAACACCGATAAGAATAGAGGAAGCGAAGTGGACGTCGCTGAGAGAGCCGCCGATGTAGGTCTCCAGACCCTCGACGACAGCGCCCTGAGCGTTCCAGCCGGTGAAGCCGCCGGAGCCGGACAGGTAGGTGACCTCATAGTAGACATCGCCGGTGATCATCTTCTCGATGGGGATCATGACGGCGAGGGTCTGGTTATCGCTGTGGTTCTCACCGTCCACGGAGTACAGAGGCTCTGCGGCGACGGTGGTGGCGTAGTCGGTATCCCAAGCCCAGACCTTGAGGTTCCAGGTGTTCTCGTTACCGTCGGAGTAGGTAGCCATGTCAGCCACGGCAATCTGCTTCAGGTAGCCGTTGACGGTGAATCTCTGACCCAGAGTCTTACCGGCGGGAACGATGGGAGTAGAACCGCCTGCGCGGGCGGCCAGGACGACCTCCTCCTCAGCGGTGAAGGGGATGATGACCACAGTCAAGTCCTCGCGGAGACGGACAACGGTACCGTCCTCCAGCTTGGCCACGAAACCAACAGTATGGAAGCCGGCGGTCAGTTCGCCCAGGGGGACCGTGATCTCAAAGCGGGAAGCGTTAGCGCCGCCTGCGTCCTTGATGTCGCTTTCGGTGTCGGTGAAGAAGTCACCGTAGACCATGGTGTAGCCGTCCACGAAGTAACCGAGAGCGGCCATGGGCTGGTTGAAGCCGATCCAGCCGCGCAGGGCCAGGGAGTCGTGAGCCTCGCCCACGCCGAAGGTGATGGTGTTGTTCTGTGCGGTGAGCTTATCGCCCGCGCCGCCGTCCTCGGGGAAGTACATACCGCCGTTGACGTAGAAGGTATCGAAGGAGTGAGCGACCCTGCCGGCGGCGGGATCGTCAGCCTCGATGTAGGGAGGATACTGCTCGAAGTCGTACTTCAGAGCGTCCTCTGCGGTGTTGAAGACACCGACGTAGGCAACGTCGAAGTAGTCGCCCTCGGCGGAATCACCTGCGAAGAAGTCCATACGGGCGTAGGTCACGAGACCGTCAGTGACGGAGGTGATGCCGGTCTGGGCCACGTCGACGATCACGAAGTTCCAATCGCCCTCGGCCCAAGTGACCATGAAGGAGTCGCCGTTACCGGTCCAGCCTGCGCCGGAGCCCATGAAGAACTGACCCTCAACAGCAGAGTTGGTGCGGTAGCGGATAGCCATGTACTGAGGCAGGGTGTAGCTGCTGCCCAGAGGAATGATAGCCACGTAGGGATCGCCGCCTGCGGCGGTCCAGCGGACGAAGGTGTTGCTGCCCTCGGTGATGACCTCGGAGGAGCCGAGCTGGTTCACGTTGGGAGCGGCGGCACCGGCCAGGGTGTTGAGATCCTCAGGCTTCAGCATCAGCACGGGACCGTGAGGATCCTTGATGGTGAACTTGTAGCGGTAGACCTTGTCGGCACCATTAAGGGGCTGGTCGTTGGCGACCCAGACCACCTCGTACTCGCCTGCGGGCAGAGCGCCGGTGGCGGCACCGGTGCCGGCCTGGATGTGGGAGTCGTTCAGAGCGTCGATGGCAACGCCCTCGCCCACGTCGGCAACATACCACCAACGGATGGACTCGCTACCGCCTGCAACGGCGATACCGACCCAGTCCTTGTCGGAGCCGGTAGCGGAGATCATGATGGACTCGCCGATCTGGTACTCGGTCTTATCCAGAGTCACGGTGGGCTCGGAGGGAGTGGGAGTCTCGGGTTCCTTGGTGTCAGGCTCATCGGTATCGGGAGCGGGAGTCTCGGGCTCGTCGGTGTCGGGAGCGGGAGTTTCGGGCTCGTCGGTATCGGGAGCGGGGGTGTCAGGCTCGTCGGTATCGGGAGCCTCGGTGGGGGTCTCGGCGGTGGTGACGTCCTCAGCGGAGGTACCGGGCTCATCGGGAGTCTTGGTACAAGCCACGGCGGTGATCACCAGAGCGAGCATGAGGAAAGCGATCAAAAGTAGCTTCTTCATGGGGGGAACTTCCTTTCTTTGTATTAGAACGCTCGCGCATTCTGTTAACCTCTATTATATAACATATCACATAAAAAATCAATAGCTTTTTCGTGATTCATCATAAAAATTTACAAAAAACCACCCTCTGCATATAAAAACAGAGGGTGATTTCCTTATTTGGTTCCGATTACCGTCTCGGAAAAGGGGGTGACCGACACCTCGGTAAAGAAGACGCCGCCGCCTCGGATGGCCAGGCCACAGAAGGCGTCGCAGGTGGCTGAGACCAAGGTATCCCGCACCGTGGCGATACTGCCGTCGGCGGTTACGATCTTTGCGGTGGCCGCGAACTTGACGTAGGGGGCTACCGTAGCGAAATGCTCGGGGTATTCCCGTATGCCCTCCGGGATCACTCGGGTGATCTCCTTGCCGTCCACCAGGACATAGACGGTGTCCCCGTCGTCAGCCAGGGTGAGGCTTGAGCCCTCCGCGGGGAAGTGGAAGGTGTGATTGGCGATACGGTAGGGGGCGGTGGGATCCAGCCCCTTGATGACCACGGTCAGCCGTCCCTCGGACAGATGGGCATAAATACCCGCCCCGCCGCACAGGCCCAGGCCGTCGGTCTCATAGAAGTTGTACAAAGGTATTTGGACGGTCTCCACCGACACCACGGCTCGGGTCCCTCGCGCGAAGGCGAAGGAGACCCCGGTCATAGCCTCCAGCTCCACCGTGAAGGCGTACTTACCGCTCGTGGGAGCCTGGAGGGAGTGGATGCCCTCGTAGCTGTAGCACAGGACGCCGTTGTAGTCCTCCACCCGACGCAGATCCCCCGCGCCGTAGGCGATATCGAAGAGGTAGGTGAGATCCGAGGCGGTCAGATCGGTGCCTATCTCGTTGTCGTCGGCGCGGGATACGAAGGAGTAGCTCAATTCCCGAGGGCGGAAGGGGACCTCCAGGCCCGTTATAGTTATGAAGGGAACCACACAGTCGGGGCGGCCCTTGGGGATACCGCCCACCGTCACCGCCACCGTCTCGTTTGAGTAGGGAGACAGATCCAGGGATAGGTCGGTAAAGACCGCGCCCCCTGCGGCGTCCTCGAAGCCCAGCTCGGCGAAGTAGCCCGTGGAGGGCTCGCCGTCGGTGCCGCCCGTCTCGGCCTCGTACCAGGTCAGACCGTCCACCGACCAGGCGTAGCGCTCCACGCCTCCGTCCATGGCCAGCCAACCGCTGACCGTGATACGGCCGTTACTGCCCACGGCGTGGCCATTCAGCCGGCCGTCGATGATGTCCGCCCCCATGGCAGTGCTGCCGCCCTTGCCTGTGTAGGAAGCGGCGCCGTTGGGGCCGCTCCCGTTGATATGGGTCACAGAGGACTGGAAGGGGACCGTCGTGTCCGTTTTGAGTCCCGCCACCGACACCGTCAGGGTGGGCAGGAGAGGCACCTCGGTGCCGTCGGCCAGGCGGGCCAGGAAGACCAGGCTGTGGGCGCCGGGCTTCAGATCGAAGAGCGGGAAGGGGATGGCGTAGCGCAGAGCGTATCCGCCTCCCGCTTGGCGCACGCTGTCCTCGGTGTCGCGGGCAAAGTTTCCGTATACCGCCTCGCCGCCGTCCAGGCGGTAGCCGAAGCAGTCGATGGCCATGGTGTAGCCCGCCCAACCGAGCAGCTCCAGCTGGAGACGGCCGTGATGCGAAGGCAGGGCCACGGTATAGTCGGCGGTAGCCAGGGCCTCGGTCAGATCCCCTTCAAACAGGGCTTCGCCGTCCACGGTCAGTCCCTCAAGGGCGGAGCCTACCATGATCTCGTCAAAGGGAGAGCCTTGATCGGGGGCATCATCGGGAGCGGTATCCTCCCCTCCTTGGGAAGGAGTCGCGGCTTCGCCGTTCGCGTCCGCAGAGCCGCCTGTATCAATGGAGTCCCCGCCTCGGCCCCGACACGCCGCCAGAGGCAACGCCACCAAAAGGGCCAGGAGGAGACAGAATAAACGCTTTCGCATATCCGCGGATCCTTTCACGTGTTTTCTTCCTTCATTATACAGTATCCCGCGTGAAATTGCAAGACCTTCCCATCAATTTGTTCAAAATAAAGGAACACCGCAGTCCGAAAAGGGCTGCGGTGTAGGATATGGGGGGTCAAGCCTCCTCGGAGACAGGCTCGGGATCGCTCTTGGGAGCCTTGGGCGGGGCTACGGGGTCGATCATGTACTTCTGGATGATGGGGTAAGCGGCGAATGTGTACATGAAGCCGCAGAATCCCAGCAGGCACAGGAAGGGTATGACGTAGAAGGCGGGGACCAGGCGGCCCAGGAAGATGATCAAAACGGCGAAAATACCCGTCAATACACCCATGCCCAGGAGAGCCATAATGTTGCGCTTGAAGCCCATGACCGTAAAGATG
The DNA here is from genome assembly GCA_017626655.1 of Clostridia bacterium. The sequence goes on from JAGAIH010000192.1 coordinate 20,908, forward strand.
AGGGCGTTTTTGAGGATCTTGCCGATCTTCATGTCAAAGGTCACCATCATGAGGTAGGTGTAGAAGCGCATGACGCCGTAGATGAAGACCAGGGCGAAGATCATGATGTACATGAAATTGTTGCCGCCCGTGGTAGGGGCGTTCCAGAAGTAGAACAGATCGAAGCCCAGGGCAAAGAGGGCGATGCAGTCGATGACGCCCATGACAAAGCCCTGCTTCAGATTGCGGCGGATGGCGTAGAAGTAATCCGAGACCATGAAAACGCCGTCACCCCGCACCAGAGCGCGGAGGATGTAGGTGGTGCCCGTCTTCTGCCAGCCGTAGGTAATGACCTGGAAGATGGCCAGGCCCGCCATGACCCAGTGAGCCCAGGAGTTGAACACGGGGGTCTGATGCATGAGTCCCGCCGCGCCCGTGAAGAGGGTGGAGCCCACCGTGGTAGGCAGAGCGGTCTGGGCGCCCAGGAGGGGGGCGTAGAGGGGACTGTACAGGGTCGGCACCTTGGGGCCCGCGAAGTACAGCCAGATGATGAGGGCCAGGGGGATGATCTGCACCACCATGATGAGGTTGAGGGAGACCAGCTTCCAGAACTTCCGTCCCCAGAGCTTGAAGAAGCGCTTCAGCGTGGGGGTGGTATCCTCACCCTTCTCCACACCCTTGCCGTCCCGCATGGGGTCAAGGAGCTTGAATCTTTTTTTCTTATCAATAGCCATGATGTGTCCTTGCCTATTCTTGAATTGTGTGAGGGAAATGGGCCGCGTCAGCCCTTGGAAAGCTCGTCAGCGCGGTCGGTGCAGGCCCGCATGGCGTCGGCGATCATGCCCGCCATGTCCCGCTCCGCAAGCACCGCCATAGCCCGCTCGGTGGTCCCGCCCTTGGAGGTGACCCGCTTGATCTGCTCCTCGGGGGTCAGGGATTCCTGCTTGAGGAGCATGACTGAGCCGATGACCATATCGCAAACCGCGGGCAGGAGGGCGTCACCGTCCAGTCCTTGGGCCCTGGCCCCCTCGCAGATGGCGCCGATGAAGGCGAAAACGTAGGCGGGGGAGGAGGAGGTCACCGAAATGATGCGGTTCATCTCGGCCTCGTCGATGACGGTCACCGACCCCGAGGCCTCGAACATGGACTTGACGAAGGCAAAGTCCTCGCCGGTCACGTCGTCCGCGCGGCAGATTACCGACACGCCCTGCCCGATGAGCATGGGGGTGTTGGGGAGGACCCGCACCACAGGGGCGCCGTGCAGAGCCTGCTTCACCGAGGCCGAGGAGATCCCCGCGGCGATGATGATGATGAGCTTGCTTTCAATGCCCGCCACCGAGGCCAGCTCGGGGAGGATCTCGGGGAAATTCTGGGGCTTGACCGACAGCACCACACAGTCAGCATCCCCGGCCGCCTCGGCGGGGGAAGGAGCCAACACCGCGCCGCCCCTGACGTAGTCGGCGCACTTGTCGGGGAGCTTGTCGGACAGGATGAGATGGGGACAGTCCACCGCCCCCGAGCGGAGAAGCCCGCCGATAATGGCGTTCGCCATATTGCCAACGCCGATAAACGCGATCTTTCGCATGATACGCCTCGATTCTTGGGAAGAAATAACTTTTCAATTTACTATTGTAGCACAAAATTGTGATTTGGGTATGAACAAAGGGGAGGTTTTTGGAATTTTGTTGGGGTTTCAAATTTGGGTTTATCGGTCTGACAGAAAAGAGTGCCTCACTTCTCGTGATGACTCCCCCACCCGCTTCGCGGGAGCCCCCTCGGAGAGGGAGCCTTTTGCCCAGACCCGCGGAAATTCGTTAC
>JAGAIH010000193.1 GCA_017626655.1 Clostridia bacterium
ACGCGCTGCATCTGACCGCCCGACATCTGGTTGGGCTTCTTGTTCAGCTGGTCCCCGAGGCCCACCTTGGTCAGCGCCTCGGTGGCGCGGCGGCGGCGCTCGGCCTTGGAGATGCCCGACAGGGTCAGCGCCAGCTCCACGTTGGAGAGAACGGTCTGGTGGGGGATGAGGTTGTAGCTCTGGAATACGAAGCCCACGCTGTGGTTGCGGTAGGTGTCCCAGTCCCGATCCTTGAAGTCCTCGGTGGACTTGCCGTTGATGAGGAGGTCGCCCTCAGAGTAGCGGTCCAAGCCGCCTACGATGTTGAGCAGAGTGGTCTTACCGCAGCCCGAGGGGCCCAGGATAGACACGAACTCGCACTCACGGAAGTCAATGCTGACTCCGTCCAGCGCCTGGACGTGGGAGTCCCCGATGTCGTAGCGCTTTTTGATGTTTTTCAGTTGAAGCATGATAGCCTCCGTTCTATGAGGTTTCGATTGTACAAAGTTGAAATTTACCGCTTTAGCATATCACAAATATATGAACCTATCATGAATCTTTTCCAAAAATATATAAATTAACACCTTTGAAAAAATATTCTCACAAACACCGCTCAAAGAGATCGCCCATTGAAAAAAGTGTGGGCAAATTCCCCAAAATCCCTTGCAAATCTCCCCGAAATATGGTATTATATTCCCGTACGGTGAGGGCCCTCCCCACCGACGAATCCACAGGAAACGAGGAACCCATATATGTCTCAAGCCCAATGGATCTGGTACAACGGCGATTTCGAGCTGTACCACAGCATGAAGCTCCACAGCCGCCGCGAGGAGTTCGGGGTGGAGTACCCCTGCTTCTGGTCCCTGTCCGCGCCCTACCCTACCGCAAGCTTTGCCAAGGCCTACCACTCCGACGGGGAGGACACCGTCCGCGTGGTGACCCGCCATAAGGCCTACGTCACCATCGACGGCCGCCGTCTGCCCGTGAACCAGGATCATATTGTCCCCACGGGCGACCACGCCATCCGCGTCGTCATCCTGGCCCAGGAGGGCTTCCCCTGCATCTATATCAACTCCAAGTACCTGGTCACCGACGGCACCTGGGTCTGCGACCATCTGGCAGGCGGTCCCGTTCCCGTGGGTACCTGGGACGCCTACACCTCCCCCGAGGACGATCCCACGATCTTCCCCTTTGCCTACGAGACCATCCGCCCCGTCAAGGTGGTGAACACCCCCGAGGGCAAGCTCTACGATTTCGGCCGCGAGATGTACGGCATCGTGCGCTTTGACGCCGATCCCGCCGCCACGGTCCGCGTGGTCTACGGCGAGTCCAAAGAGGAGGCCACCGATCCCGAGTTCGCCCTCATCCGCGAGACGGTGACGGGCAAGGACCACTACGACCTGGCCGGCCGCGCCTTCCGCTATATCTGCGTCAAGTCCGACGGTGCCGAGCCTGCGAACATCATCGCCGACTACGAGTACCTGCCCCTCACGGACCGCGCCTCCTTCTCCTGCAACCGCCGCGACGTGGGGAAGATCTGGGACATCTGCGCCTATACCCTCCACCTCAACTCCCGCGAGTTCTTCCTGGACGGCATCAAGCGGGACCGTTGGTGCTGGTCGGGTGACGCCTACCAGTCCTACAAGGCCAACAACTACCTCTTCTTCGACCCCGCCATCACCAAGCGCACCATCGTGGCCCTCCTGGGCAAGCCCCCCTACGAGCAGCATATCAACACCATCAACGATTACTCCATGTACCTCATCATCGGCGCCTATGAATACTACTACGCCACCGGTGACAAGCAGTTCATTCAGGTTTACTACCCCCGTCTGAAGGCGCTCTACGACTTCATCGAGGGCCGTCTCAACGAGCTGGGCTACGTCTGCCACCGTCCCGGTGACTGGATCTTCATCGACTGGTCGGACATCGACAAGGGCGGCGACCTCTGCGCCGAGCAGATCCTCTTCTGGCAGTGCCGCAACGCCATGGCTTCCCTCTCCGAGTTGGTAGGCCTGGACGGCGACTCCTACCGCAAGGCCGCCGACAAGCTGAAGAAGAGCATCATGCGGGACTTCTGGCGGGAGGATCGGGGTGGCTTCGTGGATTGCTACACCACGGGCCGCGAGCATATCACCCGCCACGCCAACATCTTCGCCATCATGTACGACTTCGTCACCGAGAAGCGGGCCCGCAAGATCACCCGCATGGTGCTGGAGAACGACGAGATCACCCAGATCACCACGCCCTACTTCGAGTTCTTCGAGCTGTGCGCCCTGGCCAAGATGGGCAAGCTGTCGGCGGTGCAGAAGAAGATCGAGTCCTACTGGGGCGGTATGGTCAAGCTGGGGGCCACCTCCATCTGGGAGCAGTACCTCCCCGAGCAGGAGGGCATCCAGCACTACGGCATGTACGGCATGAAGTACGGCTGCTCCCTCTGCCACGCCTGGGGCGGCGGTCCCATCTACCTTCTGGGCCGCTACTGCCTGGGCGTCTACCCCACCTCGGTGGGCTACGAGACCTATACCGTGGAGCCCAACCGCGGTATGTACAAGCACATCGACGGCAAGGTTCCCCTGCCCGAGGGCGGCGAGGTCACCGTCAAGATGGACGGCCACGTCTGCACTGTCTATACCACCCGCGAGGGCGGTACCCTGATCCTGAAGGGCAAGGAGTACGCCATTCCCGTGGGGGAGGAGTTTACGGTGGAGTATTGAGATCATTCCACAGAGATCATTCCACATAGAAAGAGGAGCGCTTCCGGTTAGGGGGCGCTCCTTTTGTTGAAAAATTGGGGTTTATCGAACTGTTTGACGGAACAGATTAGTATGTTTTTGGGTGACCCTCATCCACCGCTATCGCGGTCCCCCTTCCCCCGAGGGGAAGGTCAATGCGTCAGCCATTTCCTTGGCTGATACCCAAAAACATACTGATACCAATAGCTTTTCAGGGATAACGATAAGCGCGAGCCGAATACCTTCCCCTCGGGGGAAGGGGGACCGCGCAGCGGTGGATGAGGGTCACCCTTCCCAATTCCTCTCTGTTCCGTCAGACCGACAAACCCAAATTTGAAATCTACACCTTTCCAACCCCCACCGTCACCCTTAGATCCCCCGCCGCCATACCCAAGGCATTCTCCACGTAAAATGGGCAGACCCTCGCCCCCAAGACCTCGGCCAGCCGTTCCGCCACCGCGACTGCGAGGCCCCAGCACTCCATAGGCGTGGACAGGGGCGGCTTGTCGGGTATTTCCCCCAGAGAGACCGAGCGACCGAAGCCCGTGAGACTTTCGGGAGTAAGCTCCAGATAGGCTATGCCGTTTGATGCCCAATTATCCCACGCGGCCTTGGCGGTGGGGAGGAGCCGTTCGACCAGATGGGCGGTTATGGGCAGAGCGGAAAAGGACTCGGTCATGAGAATGAGTCTCGCCGCCAGATGCTCCACGGTTGCGTCCAGCGTGGCTTGGTATAGAGTCTCTTCCCCGCAAGGAGTAGAAACGGTTAGTTTTTCCATATAAATCACCTCCTCTTGTATTATAATTCTAATTCGGAATTATGTCAACATCTTACCGTGATATAATTCTAAAAAAGAATTATGAACAGGAGGCCGATATGAAAGCCAGAGCGAACGGATACGACGACCGCAACATGATCGGCCGCCGAGTAGAAGCCCTCCGCAAGGCCCGCGGCATCAAGCAAAAGGACTTCATCGCCCGACTACAGGTGGCGGGGCTGGACATCAATCCCACCAGCTACTCCAAGCTGGAGGGCCAGACGCGGATCGCCACCGACAAGGAGGTGCGAGTGATCGCCCGGGTATTGGGAGTGCCTATGGAGGCGCTGTTTGAGGATGGAGAAGAAACAGAATGACCGAGAGGCTGATGGGTCGGCTTCTCGGTTTTGTTTTGGGAAATTGCAGTTTATCAGTTTGCTGTCTGACGGAAGAGGCGGTTGAGGCGTAACCCTCATCCGCCTCCCGCCGCAGGAGCTGGTCGGCACCTTCCCCCGCGGGGAAGGCAAGACTATTTTGTGTTATTCTATATCTAAAAACTTATAAGTATCAGTATGTTTTAGGTCATCAAAGAGCGAAAAACACACCTGACTACTTGCCTTCCCCTGGGGGAAGGTGGCACGCCGTAGGCGTGACGGATGAGGGTCACCCTACCCAATTCTATCCTATTCAGTCAGACCGACAAACCCAAATTTGAAATTTCTTTTCAAAAAAGAACCCAAACCGAACGCATCCCGTTCGATTTGGGTTTCTTGCTTTTCATAAACAATTCTTATTATGAGGGCTCGTGTTACAATTTCATTCTTTGTAGGGTACAAGCTCCGCGTTCAGTTTTTTGACCATGAACGGATTCAACTTGTACGGAATATGACTCTGCATACCAATGGGAGACACCTGCGTCAGCTTCAAAACAGAATACCCATCATAAGTCTGGATCGTATAGTAATAGTCACGGCTTGATCCGTATTCGGAAATCTTTATGATGGACCGTTCGAAGTCAAATTCGCATGATAGCTCATCCATGCTGCTTTTCGCTTTCAAAGTGTTTATGATCGCCTCTTCAGACATTTGGATCCGATACAGGAACACTCTCATCATAGCATCATAATTCACGGTCTTGCCTGTTGTTTTGCGGTGGCTCCGGATCGTGGGGATGATGATCCCCAAAACAAGAGGGATCATCAGCAGGAAAAAGAACGCCGAAAACAGAAGGAATTTCATGATCGATCTCCTTTCCTAAAGCCATACTTCACGGAAATGCCGGTAGGGTACGCTCCTGCGATCCGTTCGATCACTCGGCCTTCTCACTCCACTTGACAATGGCCCGGATCTTTGCGTGCTCGGTCTCGGCATACTCCACGGTGAGGCTCATGCCCTCGGTAATGAGGATCAGGGTCTCATCCGAGGCAAGGCTGCTGCGGTACACCACACCGTCCTCGGCGGTGATATACACCACGGTCTCCCCGCCCACGGTGGCGAGGCGGACGGTCTTGACGGTCAGGTCAGCCGTCTTGGTCTCGGGAGCGGGCAGCTCCTCCTCGGTGATGACGCCGCGCTTGGCCAGCTCCTCGAGATAGGCCTGCTTGGCGGAGGACTGGGTATCACCCGTGGCCACGATGCTGTAGTTCTCCACGTTGACCAGAGCGTAGAGCTTGACCAGACCGTTCTCGTCCTTCAGCACCATGATGTAGGTGGCCTCGCCCTCTACGTTGATGAGGGAGGGGAAAGAGGCAACGTAGCCCTTCTCCTGCACCTCACCCTGGGCGGCGCCCATGGCGGAGTACTCCTCGGCACCGATGATGGGGTAGTACTTGTACTCACCCGTGCGGGCGTTGGTCAGGATAAAGCCGATGTTGGACTCGTCGGAGGTGACCGAGGTGACACCGGTGTAGTACCAGACGTCGTCCCCACGGACCACGTAGCCGTAGCCCTGGGTGGTCATCTTGCAGTCCCGCTTACCGATGACCGAGTTCCAGAAGCCTCTGGACAGAGTACCGTACCAATTGTACTTCTGGCTGGCCAGATCACCATCGTAGACGTTGTCGATCCAGGCAGGGGCATCAGCCACGGCAAAAAGCTCGGAGGTACCGTCACAGGGGTTGAAGATGATGACCTCATGGACATCCATCGCGCCGAACAGACCCACGCGGGGCTTCATGCAGGAGACGATATAGTAGGGGTTGCCCTCCTCGTCGATCTCGAAGTTGACCGAGGAGAAGATCTTGGTGGGGTAGGAGAAGCGGAGCTTACGCATGAGGTCCTCCTCCAGGTAAGCGCTGTCCACGTAGATCATGGGCTTCTCAAACTTGACGTAGTCGGCGTCGTTCCCTACGGGGTCCACCATGACGTAGCCGGGGACGCCGTTGGCGGAATTGTTCAGCCAACGGAAGAAGTCCACGTACTCCAGATTGGCCACCTTCTTGGGAGTGCCCTTGTAGTTGATCTGGTTGTAGTCCAGGCTGACGTTGTACTGGGAGACCACATCGGACAGGGCGCCCAACTCACGGTTGCCCAAGATAGAGGCGGAGGCGGTGTCCATCAGAGAGATGTTGGTGACCACGTCAGCCTCGGGCATATCCTCCGAGAAATCCGACTGCTGGACCTCGATGACCGAGGCGTACTTCTGGGCGTTGAAGAAGGTGGAGGAGAAGATCCCGCCCAGCACCAGCACGGCCACGGGAATGGCGGCGATGATGAGGAAGATCTTGCTCACCTTGACCTTGGAGGCGCCGCGGGAGGCACCCGAGATCCCGCTCACCACGCCCAGGGGCAGACCGTAGAAGAAGGTCACCATGATGAGGAAGACCCAGAAGCCGTTGCTGAAGATATTGATGGGGGGCAGCATGAGATAGTAAGCCAGAGCCGTCAGGACCGTGCCGATGACCACGGCCAGGATGATGCGGAGAGCTTTGCTTGTGTTTTTCATAGGAATAGAGGACTCCTTTCTGTGATGGCTCTATTATAGCATAATTTTGTCAAGTTGTCAAGTGATTGGATGAAAATTTCTTGAGAATTTTCCGCTTTTTTAAAAAGGCATACGGCAAGCCTAAAAAGAGGGTTGACCGCAAAGGCAACGGTCAACCCAATAAACGATTTGTAAGTTATTGGAAGGAGGTCGGTTCCCCGATAAACTGCTCAATCAGGTCGGTGGTGATCGCCGCCTTATGTTCATCGAATTCGGGAATGAATGCGTCATAATCTGCCATCAGCTTCTCCAGCTCGTCTCCATCTACGCCAAGGTTGACTTGAATACCGTTTGCGGATTTAATATCCTTGGTGAGGGATTCCAGATAGCCCTCCTGCACGAAGAGCATGGGCACCTGTACGCGCTCCACCTTATACTCGTCGTTCTCGGGATCGTAGACGTTATAGTAGCGGGTACGGAACTCGATATCAAAGCGACGGGAGGGATTAAAGAGGCCAACCTTTTCAGACTCCCAAGGGTTCTTGGAGTTATTGACGTAGAAGGCGGCATCGGTCTCGTCGGTAGCCTCGGCATAGCGGATGGAGGTAAAGCCCGTGAAAGCGGACAGATCAAACCACAGAGTATCGAACTCGATCCCCAACAGAGATTCGGTCTCCTTGACCTCGTATCCTACGAGGCGGCCGTCCGCCACGCGGTACAGCTCGCAGATGCGTCCGTCAAAGAGGAGCATACCGTCGGCCTTATTGCCCACCACTGTCACATAGTCCTCGGTAATGTAGAAATCAGCGGCACTTTGAACTTGTACATCCTTTACCGTCAAGAACTCGTTGATATGACCGTATACGTTTCCGTCCTCATCCTGATTGACCGTAAAGAAAGCGTGACGCACGCCGACCAGCTCCAGAGCGAAGGTATACGATGCCTCTGTGTAGGTGTAGGCTAACGCGTTCCCGTTCCCCAGTTGGATGCGCGCCGCCTTTTCTCGGGTCTGCCGATCCAGAGACAGAGCGATCTGCACCTTCTGCTCACCCAGAGCGGGGATGTTCGCGGTGTAGTCAAGCACGTAAGCAACGGTGTCATCGTCATAATGAATGGTAACCGAATAGATGCTTTCCTCAAAGGTATGGATGGCAGTCTCCTCGGGGTTCTTGTCGAAGAAGGTTTCAAATGTCTGAACCGAGACCGTGGTCAAGGTATCCACCACAGCCAGCAGATCAAAGAACAGGGCGGACTGCTCCAGATTATCCAGCACCATGTGCCACTGCTCGCCGCTACCGGCGACGGGAATGTCCGATACCGATACGCTCGACACATAGCCGTCGGGCAATTCGGACGGATCCACAAGGTTCTGACGGTAATCCACCAGCATGGTCTCGGGGATCACCGAAGCGGGATCAACGGTACAGCCTGTCAACAGCTCTCGCAGAGCGGCGACCAGATCAGCCTTGAGCCGATCCTTGTCCGCGGGATCAACGGGCTTATCGGTTTCATCCGCTGGCTCGTCGGTATCGGGAGCGGAAGTCTCGGGCTCGTCGGTGTCGGGAGCGGGAGTCTCGGGCTCGTCGGTATCGGGCTCGGGAGTCTCGGGCTCGTCGGTATCGGGAGCGGGAGTCTCGGGCTCGTCGGTGTCGGGAGCGGAAGTCTCGGGCTCGTCGGTGTCGGGAGCGGGAGTCTCGGGCTCGTCGGTGTCGGGAGCGGAAGTCTCGGGCTCGTCGGTATCGGGAGCGGGAGTCTCGGGCTCGTCGGTGTCGGGAGCGGAAGTCTC